>CANRHX010000007.1 GCA_947630545.1 uncultured Clostridia bacterium | reverse complement strand
ATCCACCATATTAATCTTATACGATTATAATATGGTGGATTAACTTATACTGGGTTCGTATAAGACTTTCTTGGTGAGCCAGGAGGGGTTCGAACCCCCGACCCCAGGCTTAGAAGGCCTGTGCTCTATCCAACTGAGCTACTGACCCAAATGTTAAATAACAATACCTATAATAACACAATATTATTTATATGTCAAGCCTTTGCCTAATTATTTTCATATTATTTTTTGCAGTTTCATATCCCAAATTATATAAAACATCAATTTTTTTCATATCCAACAAATTAATTTTTTGAGTTTTAATTTTCATTATATAATCTGCACCTTGCAATTCATAATTTGATAATTCTCTACACAATAAATTCAAAGATCTTTCTGCTACCTCAATTAAATTTTTACAACAAGGACTAATTGAAGATTCTTCAAAAGTAACACTTAATATATTATTAGCTCCCAATTTTTTTAATTCTTTCCATGGAACATTTTCTCTCATCCCTCCATCTAAAAGCATAGTATCATTATACCTAGAAGGAGAAAAAACAACAGGATAGCTACAACTTGACTGAACAGCTTTTCCAACAGAAATATCATCTACAAAAACAACATCATCAGAAAAATTTCGTTTTTGACTACATGATGTAAAACACAATACTTTCCCATCATACATATCAACACTAGGAATTGCTAAAGGTACAGAAATATCAGAAATATTATATATGCCCTTTTTATTACATACTTTATCTATTAATTTTTGTATTTGAACTCCAGAATTTAGACCATCTATTATAATTCTTCTTGCAAAAATTAGCCCAAGAACTAATTTAAATATATTTTTAAAATCTATATATTTAATTTTTTTACAATATTGTTTAAAAATTTTATATATTTCATCTGAATTATAGCCACATGCAAATAAAGTAGCAACAATACTTCCAGACGATGTCCCACCGATATAATCTATAGTAATGTTTTCTTCTTCCAAAGCTTTAAGAACTCCAATATGAGCAGCACCTTTTACACCACCGCCAGCTAAGCATAATCCAAAACTCATTAATATCACCCATAGTATAATATTAAATAGTTTAATATTTGTGCTAAAAAGAAGGATATTATTTTTGAAGTTTTAATTATATAATAATCTTTTAAGTAAAGCATAAAGAGCTATTTAAAGTCAAATGTCGAATAAAGTCGAACGATTTATGTTGACAAAAATAATAAGCCACCTTATAATAGTGACAAATAATAAAAAAATATTGTTTATTTCAAATAGTGACAAATAATTTAAAAAATTATTATTTATTTCAAAAGGAGGTTTAATTTTATTCAGAATATTTTAATTTTTATTTTTATATTTTTTATCGTAAGAAAATTAATTATCAAAATATTATCAAAAATTCTTTTGAAGAAAATATCCAATTAAAGTTATTAATTTTGTAGGGAAATAGCCCCCATACAAGAATTCCTTTTTTATTAATGTTTAAGCCCCTAATAAATAAGCCGTATTCGACATTCCATTACTATTATCCCTACAAAACCAATATAAATTTATTATTTATGATAATTCTCACCATTAGATATTTTAAAAGCTCTATAAATTTGTTCAACTAAAAAAATCCTTATTAGTTGGTGAGGAAAGGTCATTTTAGAAAAGCAAATTTTTTCATTACATAAATTAAGCAACTTGTCTGTTAGACCTAGTGAACCACCAATAATAAAAGTTATTTTGCTATTACTCATGGAAATTGAATCTATCTTTTTAGAAAAATCAATAGAAGAAAATTCCTTACCTTTTAAATCTAAAGCTATTATGTAAGAATCAGTTTTTATGTGATTTATAATATTATTACACTCTTTATCTTTAATAGAATTTTCAATTGATTCATTTGCTTTATCTGGTATTTTTTCATCTGGTAATTCTATAATTTCTAATTTACAGTATTTTGAAAGTCTTTTAGAATATTCATTTATGGCATCTGTAAAAAATTTTTCTTTTATTTTTCCAACACATAATATATTTATTGTTAGCATAGAATAAATCCTTTCATGAACATATATTAAACTTCAATAATATTTCCAGGGACATCTCTACTTGCAACACTTAAATGTAAAGAATTTTCATTATAATTGTTATACATTAATTCTTCTACAACAGTTTTATAAGCAAGTGCTGGAACATTACTTTCTTTACTTAAATGACCAAGCATAGCTTTTTTTAAATTATTTTTTAATAAATAAGAAATAGTTTTGCCAGCTTCTTCATTAGGTAAATGACCATTTGGACCTAATATTCTAGTTTTCAATATGTAAGGGTAAGAACAACATTTTAAAACTTCTGGGTCATAGTTTGATTCCAACAAAAGAAAATCACTTGACTCCAATTCTTTTAAAATAGTAGATGTCATGTGCCCAATATCTGTAGCAATTCCAATAGTTTTACTTCCATTGTTAATTACAAAGCCACATGGATTTATAGCATCATGCGGAATTGAAAAAGATTTTATTTTTAAATCATTTATTTCAAAATTGTCACCGACATTAAAATTTTTAATTGTATGTTGCATCAATTTTTCTTTTTGCTTTGGCATATTATCTAATGTTTTATTATTCACAAAAACAGGGACATTGAACTTTTTTGCAAAAGTTCCTAATCCCTGAACATGATCAGAATGCTCGTGTGTTATAAGAATTCCATCTATTGAGAATGGGTCAATATTTAGTCCGGGATAAAGCGGTTTCTATTTTTTTTGAACTAACACCGGCATCTATTAGAATTTTCGTATTTTCAGATTCAACAAACAAGCTATTTCCACTACTACCACTATATAAACTACAAAAATTAAGCATAAATTAATCCTCTACTACTCTTTTTATATTTGCACCAATTGCTCTAAATCTTCCTTCAATATCTTCATATCCTCTATCTATATGTTCTAAGTTATATATTTCAGTTACACCTTCTGCTGCAACTCCAGCAATAATTAGGGCTGCACCAGCTCTTAAATCTGTTGAACAAACAGGAGCTCCATATAGTTTTTCAACTCCTTCAAAAAACGCAGATTTACCTTGAGCAGTAATTTTGGCACCCATTTTATTTAATTCATCTGTATATTGAAATCTAGATTCCCAAATACTTTCATTTATTGTACTTGTGCCGTCAGCAATAGATAAAACAACGCCCATTTGAGGTTGTAAATCTGTAGGAAATCCTGGATAAGGCAATGTTTTTATACTTGCTTTTTTTGGTCTTTTATCACAATATACTCTTATACTATCACCATAATCTTCGACTTTACCACCAACTTCTAATATTTTAGCAGTAATTGATTCCAAGTGCTTTGTAATACAATTTTTTAGAACTAAGTCTCCTTTAGTAGCAACTGCGGCAAGCATAAAAGTACCAGCTTCTATTTGGTCAGGTACAACACTATATGTAGCTCCACCAGCTAATTTCTCTACTCCATTAATTTTTATCATATCAGTTCCAGCGCCTCTAATATCTGCACCCATTGTATTTAAAAAGTTTGCAACATCAACTATATGAGGTTCTTTTGCAGCATTATCAATTATTGTAGTACCTTCAGCAAGTACGGCTGACAACATAACATTAATAGTAGCTCCTACAGATACTATATCCATATACACAGAGTTACCAACTAATTTATCAGCTTTTGCATGAATTTTTCCTTTTGCTACTTCAACCTCTGCACCTAATGCCTCAAAACCTTTTATATGTTGATCTATAGGCCTTGCACCAAGTTTACAACCACCGGGCATGCCGACTTCAACTTCTCCCATTCTACTAAGCATAGCACCAATAACATAATAAGATGCTCTAAATTTACTAGTTAAATCAAGAGGAGCTTTTGTAGTGCTTATATTTGTAGAATCAACAGTTATTGTATGTGAATCAATCCATGTTATTTTTGCTCCTAGACTTTCTAAAATTTGACAAGAGATTTTTACATCACTAATATTTGGTAAATTTTCTATGGTACAACTTCCATCTATTAGAAGTGTTGCAGGTAATATCGCTACTGCTGCATTTTTTGCTCCATTTATAGTCACCTCACCTTTTAAAGGTGTAGGTCCTGTAACTACTAATTTTTCCAATAAAATTACCCCCAATTATATATTAAAATTTTAATCAATTTAAAATAGAGTGTAAAATAACACTCTATACTTATAAAATATACCATAAAGAATAAAAATTGGCAAGCTATTTTATACCTATTTTTTTGCAGTTGAAAATCCTGAACCACCAAATAATTCTAATAATTTAAATTTGAATTGAATATCTTGGCTTTTGTTATCTGAAATTAAAGCAAATTCTTCTTCAGACATACTATTTTGAAGTTCTTCTTTAGATTCATCTGGCACAACTCCAGATGTAACATCTACAAAACATAGAGGTGGAAACATTACACACCACCAATTTTGACCTTCTGCAGCTCCAATCTCAACTCTTAAAGCATCATAAAATCCAGCAGGTAATGAAATATCTCCATATTGTTTTGTAGGAAATTCAAAATTTCCTACATTTAAATTGACATCATAAGTGAATCCTTCTTTTTTTATAGTTTCTAAAGCGATTTGTTTAAAATCATCTAAATGGGCATTGACAATAGAAATTGCTTCTTGTTTACTAGAACAATTTGGAATTAATGAATTCATATATTCAATTAATTTATCTCTAACTTTATATTTTAAATTTTGATCTTCCTCACTATCACTATTTGCTATAACATGTAGCCTAAATACACTTTCTGCAATATCTGTTGAAACAGATTGAGCATAAGAAAATGCACAAATACTTACATATATAAATAGCAAAAAAGTTAAAATACAAATCATCTTAAATTTGGGATTTTTAATAAAATTAAAAATTTTTTTCATTTGATACCTCCAATATACTATTAATTTAATTATTAGCAAAATTGAAAAAAATATACAATTTAAAATTAAAATTTATTCAAATGCTTGAAATGTCGAAAAAAGGCGATGATTTTATTTGAAATATTATTGACATATTTGTAATGAAATGGTAAAATTTGGAAGTCGTCAAAAGAAAAAATTCAGTATACAAAAGTGAAAGGAAGGTTTTATATGACATTCAGTAAGGAAAATTCATGCGCATTTTATGCAAGTGATTATCATCTTGAAATGATAATGCTTCCATATATAAACGAAAATTTAAAGCAAAATAAAAACATTTATATTTTTACACAAAACAATTTAGAAGAAACAATAAATACATTAATTGATAGAGTAAATCTTGAAAATGGAATGAAAGAAAAAGTCTTAAATATAAACTGGAAAAATGATGATGAAAATAAATACAATAAATTAATAAATGATAATAAGCAAATAGTAATATTTATAAAAGGTAATGAAGAATATATAGAGAAGATAAATAATGATTTAAAGCAAGTAAAAACATATGAAAAAATGCAAATAGTAGATTGCTATAATTTAGAAGAAATAGGGAAGAAAGCGCAAGATATAGCTAAAAAACATAAAAAAATAATAATGACAAATAAAAACTAGAAAGACATAAATTAGTCTTTCTAGTTTAATGTATTATATTATTTTTTTGATTTTTTTGCCTTTATAGCTAATATAATTCCTAATATTGTAAAGTTTAATATTAAAAGATATATATAAATATTTTTAATATCATTACCACCTGTAGGAGGTATAATAGCTATAAATCCATTTGTTAGAGTATCTGAAAAATCAATTTCTTTATTGTTACCAGGGAAAACTCCTGATAAATAAGGTGTTAAATCATTTGCTTGAATTTTTGTCATTCTTCTATTTGATTGATCTGTGTATTCTAAAATTTCAGCACTAATGTAATCTAAATTTTCTAATGATTTATCAAATCCAGTTGCAACAGTTTGAAGTTGTACTTTTATTTCGTAATTTCCACCGGGAGCAATATAAAATCCATTTTCTCCTTTTCCGCCGTTATCCAATGTAATTTCAAATGCAGACTTGTTATCGCTTCCATCTATTACATCTTGAGAAATAAGCTCATTATCAAGTAAATCAGATAATCTTACAGATTTAATAGAAGATTTATTAAAAGCATAAGAGAAGCCATCTGGAACTTGAATTAATAATCTAAGGTGATCACATTGTATAGACGAATTATTTTTTATATTTATTGTATATTGAACAAGTATTTTGGAATTATAAATTAAATCAGTGTCCATGTATTGTAAAATAAAATCATCTATATCAGCGTTAGCTTTTCTAGTTTGATCACATATAATTTGATCATTATCTAAACTTATCATTAAACGTGTAGCTGTTATTTGTGTTGATAAAGAAAATTGAGGAAATTTACTTAATACAAAATCCTGATTGTCATAAGAATCTTCTATATAAATTATTTTCTTTATAACCTTACCGCTTTCATCTGTTATTTCTTGCTCTGTTGGATCAGGGAGTGGAGTTATTGTATAATTGCTTCCACCTGCAACTCTCATTCTGGTTGCATCACTTAACTTTTGTGCAAGTTTTATTGATTGGTCAGTGCCATCATAATGTTCTATTTGATCAAACATAATTGTATTTTGGTATGATAATGTTTTGCCTTTAAATAAACTATCAACTTTTTCTCTATATTTTGCATCCTCATATCCTTTAAGCGTTTCAAAAGTAGTAGGAGAAGTAGTAGAGGTAGAAGGAGAAGGAGAAGTAGATGAAGAAGTAGTAGTAGAGGAAGAAGTAGATGAAGAAGTAGTAGTAGAGGTAGAAGGAGAAGTATAATGTTTACTTTCTTTTTGTGCTTCTTCTGAAATAAACTCTTTAAGTTCCTCTGCAACAACTTTTATAGCATATTCTGAATCTTCAAAAATTTCAAATAATGTAGAATAGTCTTCAAAGATTCCTCTAACAGTATTATCGGCATTGTCGTTTACTCCTTTTTTAAATAAACATATAGTTTTAACACCTTCTTCTTCAGTTAACTTCCTTAAACGTTCTTTTGTATTTGCAAATATTATAGGAAGTTTTCTTGCTGATTCTTCAAGTGATTCATCACAATATATTTCTATAGTTCCATCAGAGGTCGGAACTCCTTCTGATAGTAAAATAAGATATCTATTTGAATCTTCTTCATTGTTGTAGTATGAATTATAAGCCTTATCTAATGCTTCTAAAATATTAGTATTTGCAGTATACCAATTGTTAGATTGTATATCGTTTAAGGCAGCTGTTAACAAATTTCCATTTTTTGTTAAAGAAACTGCTCTGTAATTGGTACCTGAAAAAAATATTAAACCTATATATATATTCTCATCTAGACCTAATAAATAGTTGCATATTTTTTTTGCTGCGTCTACAACATAATCAAGTCGACAACCAGTTCTTCCATCTTGATAAGGTTCTCTCATACTTTCAGAACAGTCAATTCCTAAATATATTTGAAGGGCTCCTTTACCACTATTTTTTACTTCTAATTGTTCAACGTCTATATAATCATTTGTAGTTTCATTTGTAGTTTCATTTGTAGTTTCATTTGTAGTATGATCTTTATTAACATTTACATTACCGCCACTTGCTATATGAGTATCACCACTTGGGGTTGATACAGTAAGGTAATCATGACCATTGTATTTTAAAACTTTTTGAACGGTTTCATTAGCAGATGTGGATATTCCACTAAGGTCTCCATACCAAATTTCTGTATGATAAGTGCCTGCACCAGGTTTAAAACTATATCCTCCGTTTTCATCAGTTCTTTGACTATCAACTAAGTTACCTGAAGAATCATATAAATTTACGAGTACATTGCTAATAGGTTTATAACTTTTTTCACTATCTTTTCCACTAGATCCAACGGCATATCCAATATCCTCTTTAACGTTTCCAGAAATTGTAGTATAACAAGTTTCTGTGTCAGTGGGAGGTTCGGGTTCAGTTTCAGTTTCAGTGCTAGTACTGGTACTAGGGGTAGTATTAGTATTGTTATTAGACGTATTTGTATTTGGTGTATTATTATTATTTCCTGTACCAGAAGGAGGATACTGAGGCTTTGCATCATCATCTGGTGTTTTTGGTGGTGGTGCATGTCCACTTTCTCTCCTTGCTGCATCCAATAATCCTGCATCCAAGCTTGCATGAACAATAGATGGGAAAAATATTTGTGATATAATGATTACTATAATTAATAATGGAATTAATTTATTTTTTATCATATTTTTCACTCCTAACTGAATAAATATATTCATATACATATTTACCCACATTTATTATAACACATTATGGAAATTTTTGCAATTATTTCAGTTAATTTATAAAACTATATTTAATAATAAAAAATTTACTTGACTTTGAAATAAAATTAGTATAGTATAAAAACAAGTCAAAAGTAAAAAGAAGGAAGTGTATAAAATGGATAAAGACATAAATGAAATAAAATTTGAATTAAAAAAATATGGGCAAGAACATTTATTAAATCATTATGAAAAATTAGATGAAAACAAGAAAAAAATATTATTAAATCAATTGTCAAATATTGATTATGAATTAATAAATAGCCTATATGCAAACACTAAAAAAACAGAAAAAAACACAAAAGATTTAATAGAACCAATAGAATACATGGATAAATATAAGTTAAACGATAAATATAAATACTATGAAGCAATAGGAAAAGGAGCTATAAAAGCAGGAAAACTTGCTGTTGTAACAATGGCAGGGGGTCAAGGCACAAGGCTTGGACATAAAGGACCAAAAGGAACTTATGATATAGGATTAGATTCACACAAATCTTTATTTGAACTTTTAGCAGATGGAATAAAAGAAGAAGCTAAAAAATATGATGTTACAGTTCCATGGTTCATAATGACAAGTAGAGAAAACAATAAAGAAACAGTTGAATTCTTTGAAAAAAATAAATGCTTTGGTTATCAAAAAGATAAGAATCTATTTTTCTTTGTACAAGGTGAATTACCAATGGTAGATACAGAAGGAAAAATATTAATAAATGAAGACGGATTAGTAAAAGAAGCGGCTGATGGACATGGAGGAATTTATGAAGCACTTGTAAAAAACGGCATGGTTACTAAAATGAAAGAACTAGGAGTAGAGTGGGTATTTATAGGTGGAGTAGACAATTGCCTAGTAAAAATGGTAGATCCAGTGCTTATGGGAATAGCAATAGACAAAAAAGTTGCAGTTGCCGGAAAATCTTTAGTAAAAGCAAATCCACATGAAAAGGTTGGAGTATTCTGTAAGAAAAATGGAAAACCTTATGTTATAGAATATTCAGAAATAACAGACGAAATGGCAGAGGCAGTAGATGAAAATGGAGAATTACTATATGGAGAGTCACATATCTTATGTAATTTGTTTAGTGTTGAAGCCATAGAGAGAATGGGAGCAAATCCTCTTCCATACCATAGTGCTTATAAAAAAGCAAAATATATTGATAAAGACGGAAATTTAATAGAGCCAACATCTCCTAATGCATATAAATTCGAAGCTTTCTTATTTGATGCATTTGGTGAAGTAGATGACTTAGCAGTATTAAGGGTAAAAAGAGAAGAAGAATTTGCACCTGTAAAAAATTCAGATGATGCAGGAGTAGATTGCCCAAGTACAGCAAGAGAATTATATAAAAATTTTTACGGATTAAAATAAAAAATTAATACAAGGTTATTATAAAATAATCTTGTATTTTTTTAATAAATGTTATATATTAAAAACAAATTGTAAGGAGGTAAAGTATGGATTATTTAAAAGAATATAAAAAATGGTGTGAAAGTCCAGAATTTGACGATGAAACAAAAAAAGAATTATTAGAAATAAAGGATAACGAAAAAGAAATAGAGGACAGATTCTATCAAGAATTAGAATTTGGAACAGCAGGACTACGTGGAGTTATTGGGGCTGGAATAAACAGAATGAACAAATACACAGTAGGAAAAGCAACACAAGGATTAGCAAATTACATTGTAGAACAAGGAGTTCAAGACAAAGGAGTTGTAATTAGCTATGATTCTAGAAAAATGTCAAAGGAATTTAGCCTACAAACAGCTTTAATTTTATGCGCAAATGGAATCAAAGCATATTTATTTGAAAACTTAAGACCAGTTCCAGAATTATCATTTGCAGTAAGAGAATTAGGATGCACAGCTGGAGTTATGATTACAGCAAGTCATAATCCGCCAAAATACAATGGATATAAAGTTTATTGGGATGATGGTGCACAAATAGTATCACCAATGGATAAAGACATAATATCTAAGGTAAGAAGTATCGAAAGTTTTACAGAAATAAAAGAAATATCAGAAAAAGAAGCTAAAGAAAAAGGACTATTAACAATAATTGGAACTGAAATGGATGATAAATATATAAATGTATTAAAAAATTCAATATTAAATCCAGAAATAGTAAAAAAGAATGGGAAAGACTTAAAAATAGTATATACTCCATTACATGGAACAGGAAATACAGTGGCAGAAAGAATTTTAAGAGAAATAGGATTTGAAAATGTATATGTAGTTCCTGAACAAGAAAAACCAGATGGAAATTTCCCAACAGTAGATTATCCTAATCCAGAAGATCCAAAAGCATTCAAACTAGCATTAGAGTTAGCAAAGAAAGTAGATGCAGATGTAGTTTTAGCTACAGATCCAGATGCTGATAGACTAGGAATTTTTGCAAAAGATGTAAAAACTGGAAATTATGAAACATACACAGGAAACATGTCTGCACTATTAATTGCAGAATATAGAATTTCTCAAATGAAAGAAAAAGGAATTCTTCCAAGTAATGGAATGTTAATAAAAACAATAGTATCTTCAAACTTAGCAGATGCGATAGCAAAGGAATATAATTTAGAATTAATTGAAGTTTTAACAGGATTTAAAAACATAGGTAAAGTAATGAGAACTGCAGAAGAAAAAGGAGACAAAACTTATGTATTTGGATTTGAAGAAAGTTATGGTTGTTTAATTGGTGATTACGCAAGAGATAAAGATGGAATTGCAGCAGTAATGGCACTTTGCGAAGCAGCAGCATATTACAAGGAACAAGGAATTACATTATGGGATCAAATGCAAAATATATATAAAAAATATGGATACTATAAAGAAGCACAAGTATCTATAGTTAAAGAAGGTTCTGAAGGTGCACAAATAATAAAAGACATGATGACTAATATGAGAAATACTCCTGTAAAACAAATTGGAAAATATAAAGTACTTACATTTAAAGATGTACAAAAAGATATTGTAAAAAATATGCAAACAGGGGAAGAAAAAAGCACAGGACTTCCAACGTCAAATGTGTTATATTATGAATTGGAAGATGACAATTGGTGCTGTGTTAGACCATCTGGTACTGAACCAAAAATAAAATTATATATGGGTGTAAAAGGAACTTCAAATGAAGATGCTAAAAACAAGTTGGAATATTTAAAAAATGCAATGTTAGACATTGTAAAATGATAAAAAATAGTTCAGGCTTCTCTGAGTAAATATAATAACTTAGAGAAGCCTGAATTTTATAGTAACTATTTATAAGGGATTTGAAATTTTTGTATTGAAAAAAATTTCAAATATGATATAATACAATTGCTTACACAATATGTGCCTATAGCTCAGCAGGATAGAGCAGTCGCCTCCTAAGCGACCGATTGTGGTTCGAGTCCGCATAGGCACACCAACATAATAATTATATATAATAATAAATAAAAAAGGAATGGATAAATTATGATAGATTTACATATTCACACTACAAATTCAGATGGATCAGAAGATATAATAACAATACTAAAAATGGCAGAAGAACGCAAGTTAAACTACATATCATTTACAGACCATGAAAGCATAAATAGTCATTATCAATTAAGACAAATAAATCCAAAAGATTATTTTTCTGGAACAATTATTCCAGGAGTAGAACTTAAAAACTATTATAAAGATAGGGTAATAGATATATTGGCATACAATATAGATATAGATAAGTTTAATGCATATTTAGATAAAGAATTTAAAGAAAAAACACATAGAGTTTTAGAAACAAAAAATTTAAGGCACTTCTATAAGCAAGCAAAAGAATATGGATTAGTTTTAGATCCAATAGAAAGTTTGGATTGGGACAAAGACAGAGAATGGGGAAGCGTAGTTTTTTACAACGAATTAAAAAAACATCCTGAAAATGAAGCAAAAGTACCAAAAGATTTATGGGAAAAATTCTCTAACTTTAAAAAAGATTATGTTTATAATAGAAACAATCTATTCTTTTTAGATAAAAAAGATGATTACCCATCACCAGCTAAAACTGTTCAAGCAGTGCATTCAGCAGGGGGAGTAGCCTTTTTAGCACATGTACATGAATATAAATGGGTAGAAAATAAAATAGAATATATAAAACAACTTCTAAAAGATAGCAATTTAGATGGAATAGAGTGCTATTATAGCAATTTTACAGAAGAACAGACTAAAGAATTATTGCAATTTTGTAAAGAAAATAACTTATATACAAGTGGTGGTACAGATTTTCATGGTAAATCAAGGCCAGAGGTACAAGTTGGAATAGGAAAAGGAAACTTACAAATACCAGATGAAATAATAAAAAATTGGTACAAAGAAAAAGCTACATGTTAAGGCAACTTAAGTAATGCGAATAAAAAGTAAGTTAATACTTTGAAGAAAGCTAAAAGGAGACCATATTAATAGATGAAAGAAAAATTTATGGCAGAAGCTCTAAAAGAGGCACAGAAGGCATATGATAAACTAGAGGTACCGGTGGGAGCTATAATTGTTAAAGATGGAAAAATAATAGCAAGAGCACATAATCAAAAGGAAACAAAATTAGATACAACCAAGCATGCAGAAATAATGGCAATACAAAAGGCAAGCAAAAAATTAAAATCATGGAGACTAATAGACTGTGAAATGTATATTACTTTAGAACCATGCTCAATGTGCGCAGGAGCAATTATAAATTCAAGAATCAAAAAAATCTATATTGGTACATTAGATGAAAAAACAGGAGCGGCAGGTTCTGTACTTAATTTATTTAAAGATTATAAATTTAATCATAATGTTGAAGTCGAAACAGGAATTATGAAAGAAGAATGTGAAAAAATTATAAAAGATTTCTTTAAAATGCTTAGAAAAATAAAACAATCATAATTTTAAATACGGAGGAAATATGATAGAAAAAATAAGAAACATAGTAGATAAAAAAGCGTTTCATGTAATAGTAATGATAGTAATTCTTATAACTTTGTTATTTATACTTGGAATTACAATATTAGATTACAATGAAAATGGCGAAACAGACATGCCATTTAATCTATCAAAAATATCTATAATAAGTACGAGCGAAGGAATAGACAAACAATCTAAAGATAAAAAATGGGCATTTGATATAAATCAAAATAATGATATTTATTTATATATAGAGAAAAACGAAAATCATGATAAAGTTGAAACAATAAAAAGTATATTATTAGATAATTTTAACGTAGAAAAACATAGTGACAAAGGTGAAATAAAAATATACAAGCCAGATGCAGCTTCTGAACAGCAGATATTCACAAATAAAGAAGAAAATGTGGAAAACTCAATAGAATTTACAGCTGGAGAAGAATCTAATTTTAAAAATTTAAAAATATTAAATCAAGGAGATATAATAGCTTTTAGATGTTCAAATGTAAATGTAGCTACATATGAATCTGATACAGAGAAGGAAATAAATCATGGGGAATTATTGAAAAAGACAGACATAACACTTGAAGAATTAAAAGGAACATTAACATTTGATATTACAATAAATCTTGATTCGGGAAAATCATTTAAATCAAATGTAAAACTAGATTTACCAGCAGGTGATATTTTAGAAAATGCATCAACAAATAAAGAAATTACAGATTTTAGTGATATTGTTTTCAAAAGAGTAAAAAATTAAAAGAAAAATTTATTAGGTACTTGATAAAATAATAAATACAGTATATAATACAAAATGGTATGAGACTTAATCTTTGTATGGAAAGTATTTCCAATAGGGACCTATGAATCTTGTCAGGTCCGGAAGGAAGCAGCAATAAATAGTAAATCCTTATGTGGAGATGCTTCCCATAGAGAGATTAAGGGGCACACCATTTTTTATTATTATAAAGGATGTGAGAAATATGGGGTACACAGCACTTTATAGAAAATTTAGACCAATACTATTTTCAGAAATTGTTGGTCAAGAACATATAACAAGAACTTTGCAAAACCAAATAATTGCAAATAGAGTCGGGCATGCATATCTATTTAATGGAGGAAGAGGAACAGGAAAAACCTCTGCCGCAAAAATTCTTGCAAGAGCAATAAACTGCTTAAATCCACAAAATGGAGAACCATGTAACGAATGTGAAATTTGTAAAGGAGCTATATCAGGCTCACTTACAGATATAGTAGAGATGGATGCGGCATCAAATAATAGTGTTGAAGATATAAGAAGTATTCGAGAAGAGGTAAATTTTTTACCTACAAAAGCGAAATATAGAGTTTATATAATAGATGAGGTTCATATGTTATCTCAAGGAGCATTTAATGCACTGTTAAAAACATTAGAAGAACCACCTGAACATGTAAAATTTATTTTGGCAACTACAGAGCCACAAAAATTACCTGCTACAATACTTTCGAGATGTCAAAGATTTGACTTTAAAAAAGTTTCAAATGAGAACATAATAAAAAGACTAAAAATAGTTTGTAATGAAAGTAATATAGAAATAACCGAAGGAGCATTAAATATAATTGCTGTATTGTCAGAAGGGGCAGTTAGAGATGCACTTTCAATTTTAGAAAGATGTATACAAGATGGCGACAATAAAATAGACGAAGAAAAAATTAAAGACTTAGTAGGAATTCCCAAAATAGAATTTGTGCATGGAATTACAAATGCAATAATTGAATACAATGTAGAGGATGCCTTAAATGCAACAAATAAAGTATTAGAAGACGGAAAGGAATTAACAAATTTTATATGGGAAATTATAAAATATGTAAAAGATATTTTAATTTACAAATCATCTGAAAAAATAGATCTATATAATGATGATGAGATTAAGAAAATTGACGAACTATCTAAAAAAGCCGAAAAGCAAAGATTAATAAATCTTATATATGAATTATCAAATATAGATAATGAAATGAAAAAGACAACTCAAAAAATAATAATGTTTCAAGCAGGTATAATAAATTTATGTAATAAGGAACAAGAAAACAATTCTAACATAGAAGAAAGAGTTTCAAAAATAGAAAAATATTTAAAATCTGGAAATATAAATATTACGGCTAATAATAACACATCTGGAGTAAAACCACAAAATACTGCGACAACTAAATTTGTACAAAATGTACCTACTAAACCTATTAAAACAACAAATAAATCTAATATAGATAAAAAAAGTTACCCAAATGGGGCAGACAAATATTGGCCACAAATTATAAATGATATAAAGGCAAATGGAAAGATTGTATTATATACAAATTTAATTAATACAAAGGCAGTTGAATTAAATGATATGACAGTTGGTATAGAATTTCCAAACGGACTTACACCATTTGGAAAAGCTGTTCTAGAAAAACCAGAAAATAAAAAAGAAATATCAGATTTAGTTTCAATTGCGTGTGGAAAAGAAATGCAAATTAAGTATATTTCTGGAGAAAATGCAAGCAAGCCACTTTCTAATGAAGATAATTTACAGAAATTTGCAAAAGACCAAGATATACCATTTGAAATTATAGAATAAAATTAAAGGAGGAAATGAAAATGTCAAAAAGAGGAGGATTCCCAGGAGGCATGGGAGGATTTGGAGGAATGAATCTAAATAACCTAATGAAAGAAGCAAAAAAAATGCAAGCAGATATGGTAAAGTCTCAAGATGAGTTAGCAGCAAAAGATTTTACAGCAACAGCAGGTGGGGGAGCAGTTAAAGTAGTTGTAAGTGGTGCTAAAGTAGTAAAAGAAGTAACAATTCAAAAAGATGTTGTTGACCCAGATGATGTAGAAATGCTACAAGACTTAATTTTAACTTGTATAAATGATGCTTTATCTCAAGTAGATTCAGAACAAGCAAAACAAATGGGAAAATATAATATACCAGGATTAATGTAAAAAAGGATGTATTAAAATGTCACTATATTCACCATCAATAGAAAAATTAATAGAGAGTTTTGAAAGGTTACCTAGCATTGGGCATAAAACTGCTGCTAGGCTTGCTTTTTATATGTTAAATTGTTCAGAACAAGAAACGAATGAGTTTATTTCTTCAATTGTAAATGCAAAAAAGAATCTAAAATATTGTAGCAAATGCTTTAATATTTCAGACACAGATCCATGTCCAATTTGTTCAAATCCAAAAAGAGACGAGACTGTTATTTGCGTAGTAGAAGATGTTAGAGATGTTATTGCAATGGAAAAAACACATGAATTTAAAGGAGTTTATCATGTGTTACATGGGTCAATTTCACCAATGAATGGAATTGGACCAGATGATATAAAAATAAAAGAGCTTTTATCAAGACTTATGGAAGGTGTAGTTAAGGAAGTTATTTTGGCTACAAATCCTAGAGTTGAAGGAGAAGCAACTGCAATGTATTTATCAAAGCTAATTAAACCTCTAGGTGTAAAAGTTACAAGAATTGCTCACGGAATTCCTGTTGGAGGGGATTTGGAATATACTGACGAAGTAACTTTAACAAAAGCTCTAGAAGGGAGAAGAGAAATTTAATAAGGTATTAACTATATCATATGAAGAGAATTTATTAGCAAGCAATTTTGTGCATTCTTTCATTTTAGCAAGTTTTTCTTTATCATTCAATAAATTCTCTAATTTTTCTTTAATATTATCATCTTTTTTCATCCAAATGCCGACACCTCTTTTTTCTAAAAATTCTGCATTTTCTTCTTCTTGACCTGCAATTGGGTTAATTATAATCATAGGTAATTCCATAGCTAAACTTTCAGAAGTTGTAAGACCACCTGGTTTAGCTACAACTAAATCAGCTATGCTCATAAGTTCTGGAACTTTAGTTGTATAGTCTAAAATTGTAATATTGTTTAAATTATATTTTTTAACAATTGTTTCATAGCCTTCTTGTAATTTCTTATTTTTTGCTGAAATTGCAACAATTTGAATTTCATTAGAATAAGTAGCTAAAACTTCAAAGATATTTAATGTTCTAGTCTGGGCACTTCCAGAATTCCAACCACCAAAAAATAAAATGGTTTTTTTATTTTCTTTTAAATTAAATTCTCTTAAAATATCGGCTCTATTATATTGTTTGGTAAAGCGTGTTGAAATTGGGATACCAAAATCAAAAACTTTTGATTTATCAATTCCCTTACTAATTAAATATTGTTTCATTTTATCATGAGCTACAAAGAAATATTCAGTATATTCATGGCCAACAAGCCATTGATCATGTGGAGCAAAATCAGTCATTATTGTAGCTAGAGGAAAATCAATTTTTCCTTTTCTTTTTAAGTATGCACACATTTGGCTACTAAATGGATGCGTAGAAATTACCATATCAGGTGCTTCTTCTCGAAGTAATTTTATTAATTTGACAGCCATTATTGCATTTGATCTTGTAGAAATGTGAGCCATTACACCTTTTTGTGAAGCATTATAAATTCTTCCCCAAGCCCAAGGAATGTTTTTTGCCATTCCACTATATGCAGCTGTTGTGATTTTTTCAACAGTTTTATTTATATATTTCATACAATCTACTAGCTTTGTTTCAATATTTGAATATTGCTCATTTATTACGCTTTCAATAGATTTTGCAGCAGATAAATGACCGCCACCGTATGATGCATAAAAAATTAATATTTTTTTCATAATTATTCACCTCATATTTTTGTAATTATATCACAAAATTTATTATAATTGGAATATTTTTAAGAATTTATTGAAATAATATAACAAAATATATATAGAAAGTGTGGTTATATTGAAAAATATTCTAAAAGTAGTATTGATATTTTTTTTAATATTGATTACTAGCATAACGTTTATTACAATTTCAAGCAAAGAAAATGCAAAGAACATAAGCTATGCTCAATCTTATAATTCTTCAGAATTACAATTAATGGCAAGAGCAATAAATGGTGAAGCACGAGGAGAACCTTATGAAGGACAGGTTGCAGTTGGAGCAGTTATTTTAAATAGAGTAAAAAGTTCTAAATTTCCAAATAGTATTGCAGGAGTTATATATCAAAGTGGAGCATTTACAGCAGTTTCTGATGGACAAATAAATGTGCCAGTTAGCGAAAACTCAACTGTTTATAATGCAGCACAAGATGCATTCAATGGATGGGATCCAACAGGCGGTTGCATATATTATTTTAATCCTAGTACGGCTACAAGCAAATGGATATGGTCTAGACCACTTGTTAAAACCATAGGGAAGCATAGGTTCTGTAAATAATTTTATATAGAAGGAGAGAATACAATGAAACCAGATAAAAATAAATTAAAAGAAGGCTATTTAAAAGCCTTTACTATATTACTTTTAATACTAGTTGCAGTATTAGGAATTACTATATATAGTAAGCAAGAGGAAATTACAACAGCGTCAGAAAATAAATATAATATGGCATTTTACCAATTAATAGATTATGTTCAAAATGTAGAATCATATTTAGCCAAATCAACTATATCAACATCACCTGAACAAGGAGCAGAAACACTAACAAATCTTTGGAGAGAGTCTAATTTAGCACAAACTTATTTATCAATGCTTCCAGTAGAAAGTCAAGAACTTGAAAAAACACAAAAATTTTTAAATCAGGTAAGTGACTATAGTTACTCATTGTCAAGAAAAAACATATATGATAAAAAATTATCAGATGAAGACTTAAAAAATCTAAAAGATTTACATTCTTATAGTGTTGAGTTAGAAAATACTTTAGCTCAACTTTCAGAAGATTTAAATAGTGGAAGAATAAAATGGGAAGATTTTAATAAAGGAAATACTGCATTAGCAAAACAAGTTGATAATATATCTAAAAATAGTTTCAGTAACTTAGAAGAAAATTTTCATGAATATTCAGGATTAATTTATGATGGGGCATTTTCTGAACATATGACAAACTCTGCAAAAAAAGGACTTACAGGCGATAATGTAGATGAAAAAAAAGCTAAACAAAAAGTGGAAGAATTTTTAGGTAAAGATAATATAGAAGAAATTAAAAATTTAGGTCTATCACAAAATGCAAATATACAAGTTTATGACTTTTCTGTAAAAACTAAGAAAAACGAAAATGTAAATATTGCAATTTCGCAAAAAGGTGCTCATGTAGTTTATATGAATTCAAATAGAGATGTCAATGCTGAAGTTTTATCTTATGACAAGGCAAATGAAATTGGAAAGAAATACTTAGAAACAAAAGGCTTTCCAAATATGAAAGAAACTTATTATCTTAAACAAGATGGTATTTTAACTGTAAATTATGCATACTCTCAAGGTAATGTGGTAATGTACCCAGATTTAATAAAGGTAAAGATTGCACTTGATGATGGTGAAGTTTTAGGAATAGAAACAACTGGATATTTAAATAATCATACTCAAAGAGATACAAGTAAAATAAAAATAACAAAGGAACAAGCTAAAAAAACTATTAACAAAAATTTGAATATTGCTAGCGAAGGATTAGCTGTTATTCCAACAGAATGGCAAACAGAAATACTTTGCTATGAGTTTAAAGGTAAAGTAGATAATAGGGAATTTTTAGTTTATATAAATGCTGAAAATGGAAATGAAGAAGATATTCTTGTAATAAAAAATACTCCAGATGGAATACTAACAATGTAACTTTGTGTCAATGGTTCCAGGTTTGACTGACACATTTTGTGCCATTGGTTCCGGGTTTGGTTGACACACATTTATATTAATTTCGAAATACTTGGTGTCGCAACTTCCAAAATAAAAAAACTAGTTTGTAAGTTGCTCCAATTCGCACTCGTTGCACTCGTTTGATCGCTTACGCGTATTTCAAATTAATATAAATGTGTGTCAACCAAACCCGGAACCAATGGCACAAAATGTGTCAGTCAAACCCGGAACCATTGACACAAAATTTTTAATGCCTTTTATAAGTATCTCGAGACAAGACAGTTTGGCTCACAACTTTGCCATTTTTTTTCAAAATTTTATAAGTTACAGAATTCGTAGAATTTGCAGTTTGACTAGTAATTCTTGAAGATATTTCAACCTTATAATCATTAGAAGTCTTTAACCCCAAGATTTTAAAATTAGCAATACCAGAAGAAACTGAGCAAATCAATTTTATAGGATAATTCCTATTATTTTTAAATTTAAAATCTATAGCACCATAAACAACAGTTGCATCTCGTCCTGCACCTACATAGGATGGAACGAATTGATGGTTAGTTCTTTCTACAATATCTAAATTTGCTAAAACTACAGCATTGTATAAAGTTGTAGTTATTTGACAGATTCCACCACCTAATCCATCTTCTACTCTTCCTTCAACATAAATTGGAGCTTCTTTATATCCAGCAGCAATTGTTCTTTCACCAACTACTTGATTATAAGAAAAAGTTTCGCCAGGCATAAGAACAGTTCCATTTATTTTTTTTGCTGCAAGTTTTAAATTGGTAGTTCTATTTACATTACTTGCAGCATAAGTTGTTGAAAAAGTAGAAAGAGTATTAGGGAATGCTTCTGTTCCTATCATATTTGTAGTGACTTTTGGGTAAACAATTTTTAAAGGAATTACACATTCTTGTTTATCTTCATTAAATTTTTTCTTAGCTTCTTCCAAAGAAATAGAAAAGTCTATTCCATTTTTACTTGGAGTAACTGATAGGGGATTTTTTGTAAAAGTTGCATTAACAGCATCTTTATGTATTTCATTATAAATTTTTTCAATATCTAGAGTCTTAGGACTTGCTGGAGTTGTAAAAATCTCTATTTTATTATTTAATAAATGTAAATTTTTTATTTCTTCTTTTATTTTTTGTTTTGTTTTTGCAACATCAATAACACAACCGTCAGATCCTTTATTAATAATAAGATTATTATCGTCTATATAATATCCACTTTCTATAACCTTATCTGGCAATTTTGAAGAAATATCATTTAACATTTTTTCTAAAATTTCATCATCAATTGTAAAATTTGGCTCAATATTTTTATTATTTAGCATAATAGATAAAACTTCAAATCCATCACCTATTAAATTGTTAGTTCTTCCCATATTATATGCTACGCTAACTGCAGAGTTCATGTCAAAATTAATACCTAATTCAGAAGTTGTTAATGTGGCTTCATAATCTCCATGTACTAATACTATTTCTTCAGGAAGACTAGTTTCAATATATGTATTCATTTTATTTAGAGCATCTTCTTTACTCAAGTTAGAAACATCTACATTTTTAATATGTATCCCTGAAAATATATTTGTATTGCTAGATATTGAAAATGAAAATATAAAAAATATTATCAAAATAATAAGCATTAAACATGCAAATAAAATACCAAATATTGATAAGGTATGCAATCTTTTATTATGGTGTTCTTGTTTTAAAATATCATTTTCATTATTTACAACAGTTGGACTTTTTTCAACATTTTCTACAACTTGCATTTCCGTAGTATTTTCTTTTTCTTTCTCTTTCTCTTTAATCATAGTATTCTCCTAAAATATAATCTATTATATTATATCACATTTTGTATAAATTTGTAGACTATTTTTTAAATTACCAAATTTTATTGCAAAAATATTAAATAAAGCATATAATAATTTCGAGGTGGAATTATGAAAAAAATATTAGTAAAAGACGTAATTAGAGTAACACAAGGGCAAATGATAATAGGCCATGACAATGAAACTTTAGAAAATTTTTCTAAAGATACAAGACAAATAAATGAAAATGATACATATATAGGAATAAAAGGTGCAAACTTTGATGGCAATAAATTTTGGAAAGATGCATTTGAAAAAGGTGCTAAAGCAGTAATAGTACAAGACATTGATTTTGAAAAAGAAACATTATCAAATTTTTCAAATAAAATAATAATAAAAGTAAAAAATACATTGGAAGCATTGTACAAAATAGCAGAATATAAAAGAAGTTTATATGATATTCCAGTTATAGGAGTTACAGGAAGTGTTGGAAAAACTAGTACAAAAGACATTATTGCAAGTGTTGTATCTACAAAATATAAAACATTAAAAACTGAAGGAAATAATAATAATAACATAGGGCTTCCATTTACAATATTAAAATTGAAAGAACATGAAGCAGCGGTAATAGAAATGGGAATGAACCATTTAGGAGAAATTAGTTTATTAACAAAGATTGCAAAACCAACCATTTCAGTTATAACAAATATAGGAACATCACACATAGGAAATTTAGGGTCAAGAGAAAATATACTAAAAGCCAAATTAGAAATATTAGAAGGGATGGAAAAACCTATACTTGTGCTAAATAATGATAATGATATGCTACATGAATATAATGAAAAAAACAAGAACAAAATTGAAATAAAGACATACGGAATTAATAACGATAGTGATATAATGGCTAATAATATAATACTACATGAAAACTCATCAAATTTTTCATGTAAAATAAAAGGAGAAAAAATAGAAATTGAGGTACCAGTTGGAGGAGAACATTTTATATTAAATAGCTTATGTGCATGTAAAATAGGCGAAATGTTAGGGATTGAAAAATCTAAAATAAAAGAAGGAATAGAAAAGTTCGAACTAACTAATAAAAGAATGGATATAAGCACACTAAAAAACGGAGTGACAATAATAAATGATAGTTATAATGCAAGTTATGAATCAATGTCAGCTGCATTAAAATATTTAGCAAATTCGAATAGTAAAAGGAAAATAGCAGTTCTTGGAGATATGTTTGAGTTAGGGGAATATTCAGAGCAATTACATAGAAAAGTAGGAATGGAAGTTGTTAAAAATAAAATAGATATTCTAATCTGTTCTGGAAATAATTCAAAATACATATGTGAAGAAGCAATAACAAATGGAATGCAAGAAAAAAATATTTATTATTTTCCAAACAAAGAAGAAATTGTGAAGTGCCTAAAAAACCTATTAATAGAAGGGGATACAGTTATTTTTAAAGCATCAAATGGAATGAAATTTTATAATTTAGTAGAAGAATTAAAAAATCCATAAAAAACTATGGATTTTTTATTATTTTATGATATAATAAGGGAAATGCAAAATAAAATTATAATCAAGATTAAATTCCCTAGGGAGGATGTTAAATGGTTTTTAAGGATTATTACAAAATATTAGAGCTAGACACGAGTCGTGTAACTATAGATGAAATCAAAAGTGCATATAGATTAGCAGCAAAAAAATATCATCCAGATGTAAATGTTGGAGATGCCTTAGCAGAAGAAAGAATAAAAGACATAAATGAAGCATATAGAACATTATCTGTTCCTGCACAAAAACGAAAATATGATAGAATATGGAACAGCCATGTAGGTAAAACAAAAGGTTCATCAGGTAAAGTAGAAAAAAATTATATTTTTAATATGTTTCTAGGTAATGTAGATCAAACTATAGAAGAAAAAAAGGAAAAGAAACCAGTTAAAGGCGAAAATATAGAAACTCGGAATAGAAGCAAGTTTAGAAGAAGCATTTTATGGTAAAGAAAAAACAGTAATTTTAAAAAATATAGAAGGAAAAGATAAAACATTCCAAATACAATTACCAGAAGGTATTAGAAATGGAGAAAAAATTAGATTAATAGGACAAGGAAAACCAGGTAAAAATGGTGGCAAAAATGGTGATTTACTTATTCAAATAAACATACCAGAAAATTCCAAATTTAAATTGAAAGGATATGATTTATACACAGATTTACTATTAACACCTTGGGAAGCAAGTTTAGGAAGTAAAATACAAATAGATACAATAGATGAAAAAACACAAATTTACATTCCACAAGGGATACAGACTGGAGAAAAAATAAAAATACCAAATAAAGGTTACAAAACAGCTCAAGGAGAAAGAGGAGATCTCTATGCAGAAGTAAAAATAATGATTCCAAAAAAATTAACACCAGAGGAAAAAGCAATATTTGAACAGTTAAATAACATATCAAAATTCAATCCTAGAAATAATAAAAATAAATAAATTATGATTAAAAATATACTTATTATGTTGACAAATGCTATTAATTAATGTATAATGGTTAATAGTGATGTAAACTAAAGATAAGCTATGTATTTAATCATAGGAATGAGGTGTAAAAATGGATAAAATGCAAGGAAAACACTTTAGCATTACAGATCCAAAGGGAGTAAATACAGTAATATATCAAGTAAACAAGACTGAAAAAGAATTTTTAGATAGGGCGCCTAAATATACCGTGGAAAGATTAGAACACACAGAAGAAATAAGGGGCGAAAATAATAAAAAAACATTTTATGTGGATGAACCACATAAAGATGGAAATCAATTAGTAATTTTATCATTCACAGAAGATAGAGTGGTTATTAATTCTGGGTTATTATTACATGACGAAGTTAAATTAACAAAAAAACCAACACCATTTAAATTTAACACAATATATTCAGAAAAAGAAATGGAGTATAAAGATTTTAATTATACACCAAACTTAAAGAGGGCAATATCTATTATAGACCCTGAAACTACAGAAGAAATAAAACCTGTACTTTATTTTGATGAAAAAACAAATGAAGTAAAAGGAAAATGTAAGTTGAAACCATATAAATCTTATTTCGCATTCGAGATAAGAGATGAAAAATAAGGAGGAAGTTGTAATATGGCAGATAAGGAGAAAAGTAATCCTGCAACAGGTAAAGATAAAACAAGTATTGTAGCTATATCTATGGAAGTTCCTGAAAAATGGGCTGAAAATAATAAAGAAGAGGAATACACATTTGATGAATTAAAAGTAACAAATTCAGCAGAAATTCCTTTAAGCATAGATTTAGGCAAAACAGTATTTTCTATAGCTGTAGTCGATAATGAATGGGATAAATTAATAGATAACACAGAAAGTAAAAAACAAAGTAAAAGAAAAAATACAACAGGAATGGATGAAAAAGGAGCATAATAACAAAAGAGAAGGTGAGTTAAATGCATTATAAAATAGAAGGTGCATTAAGAAGAAATAGAATACCATTAATATTTTGTATAATACTATGGGTGATTTTGACCATAGTATTTGTTGTGCCATTATCATTTTCAATATATGCAGCAACTCTTAAAGGAGGATTTGACGGTCAAATATTCTTTAAAATGATAGGGGCATCAATAACAAAACCTTTCACAGTATTGGGAAAAATATTTGAAAGAGGTGCAGTAGGAACACTATTTAGTACAGAAATTGGATTTACAATATTTTATGCAATAATTTTCTTTGTAGGATTTGCAAGATCAGCACCAAAACATGAATATTCAGACTTTGAGCATGGTTCAAGTGATTGGAGCAAACATGGAGAACAATACCAAATACTTAATAAAGATAAAGGAATAATATTAGCAGAAAATAATTACTTACCAGTAGATAAAAGAGGAAATGTAAACGTATTGGTAGTTGGACGGTTCAGGTTCTGGTAAATCTGCATCATATTCTATACCAAATGCATATCAGTGCTTAGGTTCATACATATTTACAGATCCTAAAGGTGAGCTATATGATAGAACAGCAGGATATCTAAAATCAAAAGGATATGAAATAAAAGTATTAAATTTAGTAAGACCACAATTTAGTGATGGGTATAATCCATTAATGCATATAACATCAGAGTTAGATGTTGACGTTATTGCGAACACAATAGTAAAAGGACAAAAATCTGAAGGTGGCAATGCAGATCCATATTGGGATGATATGGCAGAAATGCTATTAAAAGCTTTAATATATTATTTGATTGCTACAAGACCAGAAGAAGAACAAAATTTAGCAAGTTGTGCAGAATTAGTAAGAGCAGCAAATTCTAATGGAGGAAGCAATTTACTTACAGAATTAATAAGTGCACTTCCATATGACCATCCAGCAAGAATGTACTATAAATCTATAGAAATAGCACCAGAAAAAACTTATGGTTCTATTTTAAGTTCATTACAATCAAAACTTGGAAAATTTGATTCTAAAGAAATTGCAGAATTAACATCAACAGATACAATAGACTTTGAAGAAATAGGAAATAGGAAAACAGCAGTATATGTAATATCATCAGACACACATACAGCATATGACTTCTTACTTACAATATTCTTCTCACAAATGATACAACAATTATATGATTATGCAGATAAAAACGGGGGAGCCCTAAAAGAACAAACATTTTTCATACTAGATGAGTTTGCTAATATAGGAAAAATACCAGACTTTGATAAAAAAATATCAACATCAAGAAGTAGAAAAATATCATTCAGTGTAATTCTTCAAAACGTAGATCAATTAGAAGCCGTATATGAAAAATCATATGAAACAATCATGGGAAACTGTGATACCCATGTATTTTTAGGAAGTAACTCATTTAAAACAGTAGAATATTTTTCAAAACAATTAGGAGAAAAGACTATAGAAAGAGACAGTACATCAATAAATAAAGATAAGCAAAATCATAGAACTGGAAAGAGTGTATCAGATAACGTAATGGCAAGAGCCCTAATGACGCCAGATGAATTACGTAGATTAGATAATGATATGTGTATAATTTTCGTAAAAGGTTTGAAACCAGTAAAAGCATCTAAATTCTACTATTTCAAGCATCCAATGGCAAAAGAAATGAAAGGATTAGAAATTAGCCATAATGATATTGGAGAGATAGAAAGAGGAGAATGGAGAAAATACAATCCATATAATCCATATGTTGATGATAAAGACAAAGAAGATAGTAAGCAAGATAGCTTAAAAGTTGAATCTTTAGATGATTTGTTTGAAGATGTAGAAACACCAAAAAAACAAAAAACAACTTTAGAAACTAGTGCTAGCCCACAAGCGCCAATCACGGAAAATTTACAGTTTGATGAAGATGCACCAATACTGCCACAAATAAATGACGATGATGATGAATATGACTTACAAAAAGAATTAGAAGCTAAATTTGATGAATTATTTGGACCAATAGATGACAATAATGAATAAAAATTGAAAACAGCGAAAAAAAATTCGCTGTTTTTTATTGCAAATTTTAAATAAATATAGTAGAATATAAAAAAATAAAACAAGGAGAAATATATGAAATTTGTACACATAGCAGATATTCACTTTGATAGCCCATTTGTAAATCTGTCAGATCAAGAATTTTTGGGAGATTTAAGAAGACTAGATCAAAGGAAAATATTTAAAAAAGTAATAGAATATATAAAAGAAAATAATATAGAATTCCTATTTATATCTGGGGATTTATATGAACACAATTATGTAAAAAAATCAACAATAGAATATATAAATAATTTATTTAAAGAAATACCTGAAACAAAAATATTTATATCACCAGGAAATCATGACCCATTTATAAAAAATTCATATTACAATAAATTTATATGGAATGAAAATGTAAAAATATTTAATGGTAAATTTGAAAAATACGAAACAGAAAATATAGATATATATGGATTTGGATTTAATGATTTTTATTGTACAAATTCTAATTTAGAAAATTTAAAAATAGAAAATAAAAACAAATTAAATATTTTAATTATGCATGGAACTATAGATGGCGCAAGTCTAGAAGAAAAACAATATAATTCATTTAAATCAAAAGAATTAAAAGAAAAAGAATTTGATTATGTAGCATTAGGACATATTCATAAATTAGATTATAATTCATATGAAAATCAAAAAATAGTATATCCTGGTTCACTTGCGTCCCTAGGATTTGATGAACTTGGACAACATGGAATGATAGTTGGGGAATTAAATAAAGAAAAATTAAATTTAGAATTTATTTCATTAGATGAAAAAGAATTTAAAATAGAAAATATAGATACGACAAATATAGAAGCAAAAGAAGAATTAATAGAAAAATTAAATGGATTAGAATTTAAAGAAAATGAATTAATAGAAATATATTTAATAGGAAAAAGAAATTTTGAAATAGATACATACGAATTAAATAAATTAATTTCAAATGATAAAATAATAAAAATAAAAAATAAAACAAAAATAAATTATAATTTAGAAAAAATTTCACAAGAAAATACATTAAAAGGAATTTTTGTAAAGAAAATGCTACAAAAATTAAATGATACAGATGATTTAGAAAAAAGACAAATAATTGAAAAAGCAATAGAAGTAGGATTAGATAGTCTTAAATCATGATTTTTTAATATTAAAAAATCATTTTTATGAGGAGGACAAAATATTGAAAATAAATAAATTAAAAATAAATTCCTTTGGAAAAATAAAAAATAAAGAAATTGAATTAAAAGATGGTATAAACATTTTTTATGGAAAAAATGAAACAGGAAAATCAACAATATTAAATTTTATTTATAATTCTTTTTATGGAATTTCAAAAAATAAAAAAGGAAGAATTCTATCAGATTATGAAAAATATAAACCTTGGGAAGGCGAAGAATTTTCTGGTAAAGTACAGTACGAATTAGATAATAAAGAAAAATATGAAATATATAGAGATTTCAATAAAAAAAATCCAAAAATATTTAACGAAAATTCAGAAGACATATCAAAAGAATTTACCATAGATAAAAAAATAGGAAATGAATTTTTTTATGACCAAACTAAAGTAGATGAAGATTTATTTATAAGTACAGTAGGTATATTACAAAAAGAAGTAGAATTAGAAAAAAATAATCAAAATTATTTAGTTCAAAAATTAGCTAATTTAGTTGGTACAGGAGAAGATAATATTTCTTTTAAAAGAGCAATAGACAGAATAAATAGAAGACAATTAGGAGAAATAGGAACAGGAAGATCGAGAGAAAAACCAATAAATATTATAACAAAAAATATAGAAGAATTAGAAGAACAAAAAAATAATTTAAAAAATTATCAAAATGAAAAATATGAAATTGAAGAAGAAGAAAATAAATTATTAAAAAATATAAAAGATTTAGAAAATAAAAATAATTATTTAAAAGAAATAAAATTATTATTAGAAAATAAAAAAATAGAAAAAGAAAAAATAAAATTAAAAGAAAAAATAGAAAAAGAAAATTCAGAAAAAATAATTAATTTAGAAAATAAATTAATAGAAGAAAAAAATATAGAAAAAGAAAAAATTGAAAAAAATAAATTACAAGATGAAAAAATAAAAAAAGAAAAAAATAAATTAAATAAAAAATTAATTATATTTTTTATAATTTTATTTTTAATTAATTTAATAATTATTTTATATTTAAAAAATAATTTAAAATATATTTTTCTTCTTACTGTACCAACATATTTAGGATTATCATATTTTTTTAAAAATAAATTAAATAAAAAAATAAAAAATAATAAAGTTGAATTAACTGAAAATTTAGAAATAAAAAATATAGAAAATCAAATTAATTTATTAAAAATAAATAATGATAATTTAAATAGTGAATTAAAAGAATTAAATAATAAATTTAATTTAAAAAATAATTTAGAAATAGAAAAAATAAAAAATAAATACAAAAATATTATAGAAGAAAATGAAATATTAAATAATTTAGAAAATATTAATTATGAAATAGAAAAACAACAAAATGAATTAAATAAAAATAAAATAGAATTACATAAATTAAAATTAAATAAAGAAAATATTGAACCTAAAATAGATGAACTTTCTAAAATAGAAGAACAATTAATTTTTAATGAAAATAATAAAAATAATTTAGAACAATTAAATCAAAGTATTGAACTTGCAAAAAATATTTTAGAAGAAGCCTATATTGAAATGAGAGAAAATATAACACCCAAATTCACAAATAACTTATCTCGAATTATATCTGTAATTACAAATAATAAATATAACAAAATAAAATTCAATGAAGAAAATGGTATAATGGTAGAATTAAGCAATGGTGATTATATGCAAGTAGATAAATTAAGTACAGGGACAATAGAACAATTGTATTTGTCTTTAAGAATTTCAATGATAGATGAATTATCTGAAGAAACATTACCATTATTTTTAGATGAAACATTTGCATATTATGATGAAGAACGCTTACAAAATGTTTTAGTATTTTTGTTAAAAGAAGCGCAAAAAAGACAAATTTTTATTTTCACATGTAGTAAAAGAGAAATTGATATTTTAGAAAGTCTAAATACCAAATATAATTTAATAGAAATTTAAAAAAATTGCTAAAAGAATAACAATCTTTTAGCAATTTCCCCCCTTGTAATATTCAAAAAAAAGTAGTATAATGGTGAAGTAAATTTTTTTAAAGGAGAATTTTTATGTTTGATAAATTAGAAACTGTAGAGCAAAGATATGAAGAAATAACAAAATTAATTAGTGATCCAGAAGTAATATCAAACCAAGCTGAATGGCAAAAACTAATGAAAGAACATGCAAGTATAGAAGAAATAGTTTTAAAATATAGAGAATATAAAAAGACAAAACAAAACATGCAAGAAGCAGAAGAAATGATGCAAGACAAAGAATTAAGAGAACTTGCAGAACTAGAATATTATGAAGCAAAAGAAAAGCTTCCTCAAATAGAAGATGAGCTAAAAATACTATTAATACCAAAAGATCCAGATGATGATAAAAATATAATTTGTGAAATAAGAGCAGGAGCAGGAGGAGAAGAAGCGGCACTATTTGCTGGAACACTATTTAGAATGTATACAATGTATGCAGAAAAGAAACATTGGAGTTTGGAAATTTTAAACGAAAATGAAACCGGACTTGGAGGATATAAAGAAATAACATTTATGATTACAGGAAAGGGAGTATACAGTAGGTTAAAATTTGAAAGTGGAGTACATAGAGTTCAAAGAGTTCCAGACACAGAAAGTAGTGGAAGAATTCATACTTCAACTGCAACAGTAGCAGTTTTGCCAGTTGTAGAAGATGTAGAAATTGAAATAAATCCTGCAGATATAAAAATGGAAGTTTTCCGTTCATCAGGAGCAGGAGGACAGCATATTAACAAAACCTCATCAGCCGTAAGATTAATTCATGAACCAACAGGAATAGTTGTAGAATGTCAAACAGAAAGATCACAATTCCAAAATAGAGATAATGCAATGAAAATGTTAAGAACAAAACTTTATGAAATAGAAAAAGAAAAACAAGATAGTGAAGTTGCAAATGCTAGAAAATCTCAAGTAGGCAGTGGAGATAGAAGTGAAAAAATTAGAACGTATAATTATCCTCAAGGAAGAATAACAGATCACAGAATAGGAATGAGTATTTATCAAATGGAGAACTTCTTAAATGGCGATATAGATGAGATGGTAGACAATCTAATAGCAGCAGATAGAGCTGAAAGATTACAAGGTGAAGAATAAAAAAAGGTGCAAGCATAGGCTTGTACTTTTTTTCGATAGGCTTGTACTTTTTTTCGATAGGCTTGTACTTTTTTCGATAAATTATTGACTAATAAAAAAAAGTATGATATTTTATTAATGTAAATATTTTTATGAAAGGGGAATTGATTATGTACGGAAGTTATGGTTCAAGTAGTATGGATAGCTTATATTCAGGATACGGAAGCAGTTCAAATGCATTATCAGGAACAATTAATACAGCAAATAATATTGCTAGTTGGGCAATGCCAGCATTAATAATTTCAATTATAGCTGCAATTTTAATATTTTTCTTATTCTTATCAAAGAAAAATGAGGGAAAATTTACAGGATTTGTAGGATGGTTATATGAATTCCTAGATTTCAAAAAATTAACAGTAGAAGGAATATTAAAAATACTTTATATGGCATCAGCTTTATATGTAACAATAATGTCATTTGCATTTATAGGATTTAATTTTGGTACATTCTTATTTATGCTAATAGGTGGAAATATACTATTAAGAGTTATGTATGAATTAATGCTTATACTACTACTTATTTGCAAAAATACATCTGAAATAAACAAAAAATTATCAAACAAATAATAAATAAAAGAATAAAATTAAACTTCTTAAATATATTTAAATAAAATATATTTAAGGAGTTTTTTATTTTGGAATATGTATTAAAAACAACATTACTTGGTCTATTTTTTGGAACTTTTGGAACAACGCTTGGAGGCATACTAGGAGTAGTTATAAACAAAAAATCCAATAAATTTTTAAGTTTTATACTATCATTTGCATCTCGGCTTAATGATGGCAGTAGTTTGTTTTGATTTAATCCCAGAAGCAATGGGAATAAGTAATATATTACAAGTTATTTTAGGAATAATTATGGGAATTATCACAATGATTTATTGTGATTTATTAGTACAAAAAAAATTTAATATAAAAGTGGCAAATAAAACTAATAACAGTTTATTAAAAACAGGAATAATAGTAAGCATAGGACTCGCAATACATAATTTCCCAGAAGGATTAGCTATTGGATCTGGATTTGATGTTTCGTTAAAATTAGGATTATCTCTTGCATTAGCAATTTGCTTACATGACATACCAGAAGGAATATCAATGGCAGTACCAATGAAAAATGGGGGCATGAAAATTAGTAAAGTTATTTATTATGTAGTTCTATCAGGTATAACGACTGGCATTGGGGCATTTTTTGGTTCAATAATAGGCACAATATCATCAAGCATAATAGCTGCTTGCTTAAGTTTTGCTGCTCGGAGCAATGTTATACATAGTATCACGGAGAATTAATTCCTGAATCAAATAGATTATATCAAGGTAGAATAAGCAGTATAGGAAATATGATGGGTTTTATAATTGGAATATTTGCAACAATACTGTAACTTAATAATTGACAAATAAACAATATAGAATTAAAATATAGAATACGGAGGAAAAACAAATGAAAGTAATGTTTATTTGTACAGGAAATATATGTAGAAGTGCAATGGCACATGGCTTATTCAAAAAGAAAGTTTTAGATAACAATTTAGATATTGAAGTATATTCTTGCGGAATATATGCTTCAATAGGAGATACACCAACTTATGAAGCCAGAAGAGTTATGGAAGAATATGGAGTAGATATAAAAAATCATAAAGCAACAAATATAAAATATTCAGACATAAAAAAGATGGACTTAATTTTATGTGCTACAGCAAGCCATAAATATGCTGTAATCGACATATATCCAGAACTAAAAGATAAAGTTTTTACTATGAAAGAATATGTAAATTACAAAAGAGAAAACCATTATTCAATTGATATAAAAGACCCTTGGGGTTATGATATAGATACATACAGAAGTTGTGCTAGTGAAATTGATGAATGTTTAGAACTATTAATAAACAAATTAAAAATACAATAAAAGAAACGGAGAAAAACATGCAAAAAATATTAGAAGGATTAAATAACAAACAATATGAAGCCGTAGTAAATACGGAAGGACCATGCCTAGTAATAGCTGGAGCAGGAAGCGGTAAAACCAAGGTACTAACACATAAAATAGCATATATTTTACAAGAGAAAAATGTAAAACCATGGGATATAATAGCAATAACATTTACAAATAAGGCAGCAAATGAAATGAAAGAAAGAATTGCAAATCTAATTGGCGATAACGTAAATGATATGTGGGTTGGAACATTTCACTCAATATGTGTAAAAATTTTAAGAAGACATATAGATAGAATAGGATTTGAATCATCATTTATAATATTTGATACATCAGATCAAAAAACACTAATAAAAAACTGTTTAAAAGACCTATCAATGGATGATAAATTATTTAATGAAAGAAGTGTACAGTCAGAAATAAGCAATGCCAAAAACGAAATGCTAGAGCCAGAACAATATAGAGCAAGAGTAAATGGCGATTTTAGAAAAGAAAAAATAGCAAATGTTTACGAATTATATCAAAAAAGATTAAAAGAAAACAATGCTATAGATTTTGATGATATAATAAATTTTACAATAAAAATTTTAATGGAAAATGCAGATATATTAGAATATTATGCTAAAAAGTTCAAATATGTATTAGTAGATGAGTATCAAGACACAAATAAAGCACAATTCACACTAATAACATTATTATCATCAATAAATGGAAATATAACAGTAGTAGGAGACAATGACCAAGGAATATATAGCTTTAGGGGAGCAGACATTACAAACATTTTAAATTTTGAAAAAGACTTTCCAGGAACAAAAATTATAAAGTTAGAGCAAAACTATAGGTGTACAGGAAACATACTAAAAGCAGCTAATGCAGTAATAAAAAATAATGAAACCAAATATGAGAAAAAATTATGGACAGAAAATGACATAGGAAATTTGCCAAAAGTATATAATGCAGATAACGAATATGATGAAGCATCTTATATTGTAGAACAAATTGAACATCTTAAAAGAGAGCAATATTATAAATACTCAGATTATGCAATTTTATATAGAATGAACTCTCAATCACGTGCAATAGAAGACATTTTAAGGAGAGAAGGAATACCATATAAAATTATTGGTGGACTAAAGTTCTATGAAAGAAAAGAAATAAAAGATATTATTGCATATTTAAGATTGATACAAAATACATCAGACAATTTAAGCTTAAAAAGAATTATAAATGAGCCTAAAAGAGGAATAGGAAAAACAAGTTTAGATGGAATTGAAGAAATAGCAAACTCAAATGGAATATCAATGTATAGTGTTATAAAAAACGCTGAACAATATGGATTAAACAGAGTTTATTTAAAATCTAGAGAATTTATAAATGTAATAGAAGAATTAAGAGAAAAAGCCAAAGATGAAGAATTTAAAATATCAGAATTAATAAAATTAACATTAAAGAAAACTGGATATACCAAAGCCCTAGAGGAAGAAAAGACAACAGAAGCAGAAACTAGATTAGAAAACTTGGATGAATTTTTAACAGTAGCAATAGAATTTGAAGAACAATTTGCAGAAAATTCATTAGCCGAATTCCTAGAAGGAATTACATTATCAAGTGATTTAGATAATATGGAAGAAGAACAAGAAAGCGTCACATTAATGACACTACATAGTGCAAAAGGATTAGAATTTCCAGTAGTATTTTTAGTTGGAATGGAAGAGGGAATTTTTCCTGGACATCAATCAATAGGAGAACCAAAAGAATTAGAAGAAGAAAGAAGACTTTGTTATGTTGGAATAACTAGAGCTAAGGAAAATTTATTTTTAACATGTAGTAAAAAAAGAACAATTTTTGGTTCAACAAGTTGTAATCCTGTTTCAAGATTTTTAAAAGAAATACCAAATGATTTACTTGATGGATATGAAGAAGCTTTTGGAACAAAAAATACTACTAATCAATTTGAGGACAGCCCATTTAAATGGACTTACGGAAATGGTGTTTCAAACAATAGCAATATAAAAACGTACAAAATTAATGATAAAGAGCCTGCAGTAGCAACAAGTGCTGGAACAAATGATGGATTTAAATTTAGAACAGCAGAAAGCTTTTTAAGTTCACTTATTAGTAATAAAAATACCAACAAAATTGATTTGAGTCAATACAAAGAAGGACAAAGAGTATTTCATAAAAAATTTGGAGAAGGTACAATAAATGTCATAGAACCAGAAGGAGAAGATCTAAAAGTTGATATAAACTTTGATAAAGTGGGACACAAAAGGCTTATGGCAAAATATGCAGGATTAGAAATAATTGAATAAAAAATCTGCCTTTAGGCAGATTTTTTTCTCTTTTTTAAAATTATAGATAAAACTACAATTAAAATTATTGCAACAATAATTCCAATTAGTCCAGGCCATCCTAAAATTGAAACAATTTTACTTCCTAAAGACATTATAATGCCGGCAAGAAGAACTCCCAAAGTTACGGCCAAAATACTTGTTTTAAAATCAAGATTTAGAAAACTTGCAGCTAAAGTTCCAGTCCAAGCACCAGTTCCCGGAATAGGAATTCCAACAAAAAGAAGTAAAGCAAAAAAAGTTCCTGTATTTCCTGCTGTTTCTTTTAATTTTTTTCCACCCTTTTCACCTTTTTCTAAACACCAAGTAAAAAATTTTCCAATAATTTTTTTATCTTTTCCCCATTCAAGAACTTTTCTAGCAAATAGAAAAATCAAAGGAACAGGTAGCATATTGCCAATAATTGCTACAGGATAATAAATAAAAATATTTAATCCTAAACTTTCCGCAATAGGAATTGCTCCTCTAAGTTCCACAATAGGAACCATACTTATTAAAGCAACTATTATATATTTTACAAATAGTGGTAATGCACTCATGTTTAAAATCCTCCTAAATATAGTATTTTAGCATAAAATTTATATTTTAAAAATTTTTCTAAAAACAAACTTTAAAATAATAAAATCAACAACAGTTAATATTCCAACTTTTATTATATCATTTATTATTGGTACTAACTCTACAATATTAAACCACCAATTTAGATATGTCAAGCCTACCAAAAATAATCCAAGCATAAGTAATGTTAAAACAAATCTATATGGTGAAACAAGCAATTTAGAATTCTCACTTTTTCTAGATTTTGATAAAGTAAATAATAAAGAAATTCCAGAAATTCCAGTAGCAATTACACATAAGCTAGAATATGAACTTTCTGATATTTTTCCAAATTTTAACGCAAAGGCAATTACTAAAATACTTATAATAGTAGTCAAAGCAGTTGGAATTGCTTTAGAAATTACATTTTTTAAAAAGTTTCCATGAATTCTTTCATTATTTGGTTCTAATGCAAGTAAGAAAGAAGGAATTCCAATAGTTACAACACTTATTAAACTTAAATGTATTGGTTCAAAAGGATAATCTTGGCTTAAAAACAAGAATAATAATGCAAGTGCACAAGAATAAATAGTTTTTACCAAGAATAATGATGCAGAACGTTCAATATTATTTATAGTTCTTCTACCTTCTCCAACAACTTTAGGCATTGAAGCAAAGTTAGAATCTAATAAAATCAATTGAGAAACATTTTTTGTTGCATCACTTCCATTAGCCATTGCAATACTACAATCTGCAGTTTTTAGTGCTAAAACATCATTCACACCATCGCCAGTCATTGCAACAGTTTTACCATTTTTTTGTAAAGCTACAACCAAATCTTTTTTTTGAGTTGGGCTAACCCTACCAAAAATTGTATATTTTGTGGCAGCTTCTTCAATGTCTTGTTCTGTTTTTAATGTTGACATATCAATATAATTTTCTGCATTAGATACTCCAACTCGCTTTGCAATTTTAGAAACTGTAATTGGATTATCGCCAGAAATTATTTTAATATCAACATCTTGCTTTTTAAAATATTGCAAGGTTTTTGATGCCTCTTGCCTAATTACATCTGTAATAAGCACTAAAGCTATTGGTTCTATTTGTTCAGGCAATAATTTTTCTTTATTTTGAGTATTCATTGCTTCTTGGAAATCCTGTTTTGAGTGTGCTAATAATAATACTCTATAATCTTCAGTATATTTTTTAATTATATTTTCATATTTGCCAAAATCTTCTTTTAATATGAATTCAGGTGCTCCTAATATATATGTTCCTTTATCTTTAAAATTTATGCCAGACCATTTAGTTTTAGAAGAAAATGCAACTTTTGTATTTATTTTAAATTCTTCTGTTAGTGAATTCGAAAAGTAAGACTTAATTGCCTGCATTGTAGGATTTTCATCTTCAGAAGCTCTTGCTATATTAGCTAAAATGTTATTTAAATTATTTGTATTTTCAATTTCAACAACTTTACTAACTTCCATTCTTCCTTCAGTAAGAGTTCCAGTCTTATCAAGGCAAAGAGTATCAACTCTAGCTAAAGTTTCAATACAATATAATTCTTGAACTAAAACTTTAGATTTAGAAAGCCTAATTACACTTACAGCTAAAACTGTACTTGTAAGCAATACCAACCCTTCAGGTATCATACCTATAACTGCAGCAACACTTTGGACAACAGCATCTTTTAAGTTTCCACCATCCAAATTTAATTGACTCCAAAACAATAATCCACCTATAGGAATTATTGCAAAAGTAAGCCATTTTATAATTTTATTTAAAGAATTCATTATTTCTGAATTTATTTTTTTAACATATTTTGCACCACTAGAAATTTGTGCAGTATAATTTTCATCGCCTATATGCTCAACTTTAGCATAACATTTCCCACCAACAATATAACTTCCAGAAAGAAGAGCTTCACCTTTAACTTTTGTTATACTATCTGGTTCACCAGTTATAAATGACTCATTTGCTAAAACATTACCTTCCAAAATAGTACAATCTGTTGGAATCTGGCTACCCGTATTAAATACAACAACATCATCTAAAACTAGGTCATTTATTGGTATTTCCAATTCATTACCATTTCTAATAACTTTTACTTTTGATTGAGCCATTATTGCAAGTTTATCTACGATCTTTTTAGAATGTATTTCTTGAAATGTACTAATTGCAGTATTTATAATCATAATTCCTAAAAATAACATGTTTTTGTAAGAACCAACTAAAAAAATTACAATTCCTAAAAAAAGATTCAAAAAGTTAAATAATGTAAAAAAGTTTGTAAATATTATCTGCTTTATGCTTTTTGTTGGTACAGAAGAATCATAATTTACTAAACCATCTTTAATTCGTTCATTTACTTGATCTTCACTTAAGCCTTCACTTATTTTTGGATTATACCTTTTCAAATTTTGCTCCATTTTGTTCTCCTAATTTATTACAAATTTCTATAATAATATACATTATTTTAAATATAAAAACAAGATATAAAAATAAAAAAACAAAATTAGTTGAAATCCTTGACATCCGTAAGAAAAAATGATACAATTGATAAGATTTATTGTTCTAATAAAAATTTAATCAAAAAAAATTTAAAAAAGAGGAATTATATGTAGATATCCGTAAGGAAAATTAAATGCACAAGCAGACATTTAATCAAACTTAAAAGGAGCTACATAATAAGAGGGACTTTTTTAAATAAAAAATTTATTTCTGCTTAAATTATTTTAAGGAGTGATTTTTTTGAAACTAAGAGACATCGAATACGAAAAAGCAACAAGGAAAGATTTCGCAAAAGTTGGCGATTACATCGAAATGCCAAATCTTATCAAAGTCCAAAAAGATTCATATGACTGGTTTGTAGAAGAAGGATTAGGGGAAGTATTAAAAGATATTTCACCAATAGAAGACTACTCTGGAAACCTTGTTTTAGAATTTTTTGACTACTACATGGAAGACAAAACAAAATACACACTAGAAGAAGCAAAAGAAAGAGATGCAACATATGCAACAAGACTACATGTTAAAGTAAGACTAATCAATCGTGAAACAGGAGAAATAAAAGAACAAGAAATCTATTTAGGAGATTTCCCATTAATGACAGATAGTGGAACATTCGTAATAAATGGAGCTGAAAGAGTTGTAGTAAGTCAGCTTGTTCGTTCACCTGGATGCTATTATGCAGAAGAATTTGACACAAAAACTGGTAAAAGAACATATACATCTACAGTAATGCCACTTAGAGGAGCATGGATAGAATATGAAACAGATGGAAATGACATATTCTATGTACGTGTAGACAGAACAAGAAAAATACCAGTAACATCATTATTAAGAGCAATTGGTGTAGTAACAGACGACCAAATAAGAGACTTATTTGGAGACGAAGAACTATTAAATACAACAATAGCAAAAGACACAATAAAAGATCAAGACGAAGCATTAATAGAAATATACAAAAAACTAAGACCTGGAGAACTACCAACAGCAGAAGCAGCAAGATCTTTATTTAATGGACTATTCTTCGATAACAGAAGATATGATTTAGCAAAAGTAGGTAGATTTAAATTTAATCAAAAATTATCTTTGGCTGCAAGAATTACGGACAAAGTAGCTGCTAAAGACATAGTTGATCCAGAAACAGGAGAAGTATTTGTATCAGAAGGAGAAACAATATCAGAAGAAGTAGCACAAAACATTCAAAATTCTGGAATTAACATAGTAGATATTACATATTTAGAAAGAACAATAAGAATAATTGGAAACGGAACTGTAAATATCCACAAAGTGTTACCAAATGTGGATTTAAGCAAATTACACTTTAAAGAAAATGTAAATTATGCAGTATTAAAAAATATTATAGATAATACAGACAAAAAAGATTTAGTAAAAGTAATTCAAGAAAGATATGATGAATTAGTACCAAAATGCATTACAACAGAAGACATAATTTCATCAATCAACTATTTACTAAACTTATCACATGGATTAGGAAAACCAGATGATATAGATCACTTGGCAAACCGTAGAATTCGTTGTGTAGGTGAATTATTACAAAACCAATTTAGAATAGGATTAACAAGATTAGAAAGAGTTGTCAGAGAAAGAATGACAATACAAGACCTAGATGTTATAACACCACAAACATTAATAAACACAAAACCAATAACATCAGCAATAAGAGAATTCTTTGGAAGTTCACAACTTTCACAATTTATGGATCAAACAAACCCACTTTCAGAATTAACCCATAAAAGAAGAATATCAGCATTAGGACCTGGAGGATTAACTAGAGAAAGAGCTGGATTCGAAGTTCGTGACGTTCATTACACACACTATGGAAGACTATGCCCAATAGAATCACCAGAAGGACCAAACATAGGATTAATTTCAGCACTTTCATCATTTGCAAGCATTAACGAATATGGCTTTATAGAAACACCATACAGAAAAATTGATCCTAAAACACATAGAGCTACAGACATAGTAGAATACATGAGTGCTGATGTAGAAGATAACTATATCATAGCTCAAGCATCAGAACCAATGAATGATAAAGGGGAATTTATACATAACAGAATAAGAGTTAGATACAAAAATGAAGTAATAGAAGTAGACAAAGATAAAGTACAATATGTAGACGTTTCACCAAAACAATTAGTTTCTATAGCAGCAGCAATGATACCATTCTTAGAACATGATGATGCAAAAAGAGCATTAATGGGTGCAAACATGCAACGTCAAGCTGTACCACTTATGATATCAGAAAGCCCAATAGTAGGAACAGGAATAGAATACAGAGCAGCAAAAGACTCTGGAATCCTAGTATTAGCTGAAGATGATGGAGTAATAGAAAAAGTATCAGCAGAAGAAATAAAAGTAAAATATAAAAATGGAAAAACAATAGTGCATAAACTTCGTAAATTTAAAAGAACAAATGGTGGAACATGCATAAACCAAAGACCAATTGTAGTTAAAGGCGAAAAAGTAAAAAAAGGTGATGCAATAGCAGATGGACCAGCAACAAAAAACGGAGAAATGGCACTTGGTAAAAACGTATTAGTAGCATTTTCTACATGGGAAGGTTATAACTACGAAGACGCTATTCTAATAAACGAAAAACTAGTAAAAGAAGATGTATTCACATCAATACACATAGAAGAATATGATTGTGAATGTCGTGACACAAAACTTGGGCCAGAAGAAATTACAAGAGACATTCCAAACATAGGAGATGACCAATTAAAAGATCTAGATGAAAACGGAATAATTAGAATAGGTGCAGAAGTAAGACCTGGAGATATATTAGTTGGAAAAGTTACTCCAAAAGGAGAAACAGAATTAACAGCAGAAGAAAGATTACTTAGAGCAATCTTTGGAGAAAAAGCTAGAGAAGTTAGAGATACATCATTAAGAGTTCCACACGGTGAAGCAGGAACAATCGTAGATGTAAAAATCTTTACAAGGGACAATTCAGAAGAATTAGGACCTGGAGTAAATCAAGTAATTAGATGTTACATAGCAACAAAAAGAAAAATATCAGTTGGAGACAAAATGGCAGGACGTCACGGAAACAAAGGTGTTATATCAAGAGTATTACCAGAAGAAGATATGCCATTTATGCCAGATGGTACACCAGTAGACATTTTATTAAACCCACTAGGAGTTCCATCTCGTATGAACTTAGGACAAGTGCTAGAAGTTCATTTAGGAGGAGCAGCTAGAGCATTAGGATGGAAAATATCAACACCAGTTTTTGATGGAGCAACAGAGGAAGACGTTAGAGAAGTATTAAAACAAGCTGGAATGAATGAAGATGGAAAAACAATACTTTACGATGGAAGAACAGGAGAGCCATTTGACAAGCCAATTACAGTTGGTGTTATGTATATGTTAAAACTTCACCACTTAGTAGATGATAAGATACATGCACGTTCAACTGGACCATACTCACTAGTTACACAACAACCATTAGGAGGTAAAGCACAATTCGGAGGACAACGTTTTGGAGAAATGGAAGTTTGGGCATTAGAGGCATATGGAGCAGCATATACACTTCAAGAAATGTTAACAGTAAAATCTGATGATGTTGTAGGAAGAGTAAAAACATACGAAGCAATAGTTAAAGGAGAAAACATACCAGAACCAGGAGTTCCAGAAGGATTTAAGGTATTAGTAAAAGAACTTCAATCATTAGGATTAGACATAAAACTATACTCACATGATAATCAAGAACTTGAATTAAAAGAAAATATCGAAGAAGGTATAGAATACGATCCAGAAAGAGATAAAAAATTACTATCTGAAGAAGAAATAATAAGTGATAGCGAATTAGAAGGTGGATATACTGAAGAAGGCGAAATGATGACCGACGACGAAGAGATAGAAGAAGATGATAGTGATGAGTTCTTTGAAAAGCTAGATGAAGAAGATGATGAAGACATTTTTGATAGTGACTTAGCAGAGGACAACATTGATAATGATGAAGATTTAATATAGTTTGGAGGGTAAATAGTGGACGAATTAAATATTTTTGATAAATTAAAAATCGGAATTGCGTCAGATGAACAAATAAGAGAATGGTCTAAAGGTGAAGTAAAAAAACCAGAAACCATAAACTACAGAACACTAAAACCAGAAAAAGATGGCTTATTTTGTGAAAGAATATTTGGACCAACAAAAGACTGGGAATGTCACTGTGGTAAGTATAAAAGAGTAAGATATAAAGGGATTGTTTGTGATAGATGTGGTGTTGAAGTAACAAAATCTAAAGTAAGACGTGAAAGAATGGGACATATCGAACTTGCAGCACCAGTAGCTCATATTTGGTATTTCAAAGGAATACCAAGCAGAATAGCCCTAATGCTAGATATCTCACCAAGAGATCTAGAAAAAGTAGTGTACTTTGCTTCATACATAGTTACAGATAAAGGAACATCAGGATTAGAAAAATGTCAAATCTTAACAGAAAAAGAATATCATGAAGCAGAAGAAAAATACGGAAGAGGATCATTCAAAGCAAAAATGGGGGCTGAAGCATTAAGAGAATTATTAGAACAAATAGACCTAGAAAAATTAGCAGATGAATTAAGAAAAGAGATAGAAAAATCAACAGAACAAAAGAGAGTAAAACTAGTAAAAAGAATGGATACAGTAGAAGCATTCAGAACATCTGGAAATAGGCCAGAATGGATGGTAATGAATGTAATTCCAGTAATACCACCAGACTTAAGACCAATGGTACAACTAGATGGTGGAAGATTTGCAACATCAGACTTAAACGATTTATATAGAAGAGTTATAAATAGAAATAACAGATTAAAAAGATTACTAGAATTAGGAGCACCAGAAATCATTGTAAGAAATGAAAAGAGAATGTTACAAGAATCTGTAGATGCCCTAATAGATAATGGAAGACGTGGAAAACCAGTAACAGGAGCAGGAAACAGACCATTAAAATCACTATCAGATATGTTAAAAGGAAAACAAGGTCGTTTCCGTCAAAACTTACTTGGAAAACGTGTTGACTATTCAGGACGTTCAGTTATAGTTGTTGGACCAGAGTTAAAATTATATCAATGCGGACTTCCAAAAGAAATGGCTGTAGAATTATTCAAACCATTTGTAATGAGAGAATTAGTAGGTCGTGGAATTGCACAAAACATAAAGAATGCAAAAAGAATGGTAGAAAGATTAAAACCAGAAGTATGGGGAATTTTAGAAGAAGTTATAAAAGATCATCCCGTAATGCTAAACCGTGCTCCAACACTACACAGACTTGGAATTCAAGCATTTGAGCCTGTATTAGTAGAAGGAAGAGCAATAAAACTTCATCCATTAGTTTGTACAGCATTCAATGCTGACTTCGATGGAGATCAAATGGCAGTTCACTTACCTTTATCACCAGAAGCTCAAGCAGAAGCAAGATATTTAATGCTTGCAACAAACAACCTATTAAAACCACAAGATGGAAAACCAGTAGTAGTTCCAACAATAGACATGGTTTTAGGAGGATATTACTTAACAATTACAGTTGACGGCAAAAAAGGAGAAGGAAAATATTTTAAAGATCCCGAAGAAGCAATAATGGCATACGAAAATCATGAAGTAGATATTCACTCAAAAATATATGTAAGAATAACAAAGCAAATAGATGGAGAAATAAAAAGTAGCAAAATCGAAACTAGTGTTGGTAAAATTATATACAACGAAGGAATACCACAAGATTTAGGATTTGTAAATAGACAAGAGGATCCATTCCAATATGAAATAAATACACCTGTAACTAAAAAACAATTAGGAAAGATCATTGAAAGATGTATTATAACACATGGATTAGCTGATACTGCTGAAGTTTTAGACCATATAAAATCAATGGGATTTAAATACTCAACATTGTCTGGTGTAACATTCTCAGTTTCTGATGTTAAAGTGCCAAAAGAAAAATATAAAATACTAGAAGAAGCTGATGAAAAAGTTCAACACATCAGAAAACAATATGTTAGAGGTTTATTGACAGATGAAGAAAGATACAATGCTGTAATAGCAATATGGAATGAAGCAACACAAGAAGTTGGAAAAGAAATGGAATCAAAATTCGAAGAATTAAACCCAATCATGATGATGATTAAATCAGGTGCCCGTGGTAATATGAGCCAATTAAGACAAATCGCTGGTATGCGTGGACTTATGGCTGGTACAAACGGAAAAGCAATCGAAATACCAATCAAATCATCATTTAGTGAAGGATTAGATGCCCTAGAATATTTCGTATCTTCACACCAAGCTAGAAAAGGACTTTCAGATACAGCCTTAAGAACAGCCGATTCAGGATATTTAACAAGAAGATTAGTTGATGTATCACAAGACATAATAGTAAGAGAAGAGGATTGTCATACAAATGATGGAATCATAATTTATGATATCAAAGATGGAAATCAATTAATAGAACCATTACATGAAAGACTAATAGGAAGATTTACAATCGAAGATGTATACAATCCAGAAACAAAAGAACTAATTGTTGATAACAACACAATGATTACAGATGCAATAGCAGATAAAATAATTGATGCTGGAATAGAAAGATTAAAAGTACGTTCAGTTTTAGGATGTAGAAGTAAACATGGTGTTTGCCAAAAATGCTATGGAATGGGATTGGCTAGACGTAGCTTAGTATCAATAGGAGAATCTGTTGGTATAGTTGCTGCTCAATCAATAGGAGAGCCAGGAACACAGCTTACAATGAACACAAAACACGCTGGAGGAGCTGGTACAGATATTACACAAGGTCTTCCAAGAGTTGAAGAATTGTTTGAAGCTAGAAAACCAAAGGGAGTTGCAGTTATAACAGAAATTTCTGGTAAAGTTAAAATAAAAGAAACAAAGAAGAAAAGAGAAGTTATAGTAACATCAGATGATGATTCAAAAACATATACAATACCATTTGGTGCAAAAATGAAAGTAAAAAACGGAGACATTATAGAAGCTGGAGATGCCTTAATAGAAGGTTCAATAAATCCAAACGATATATTAGAAATAAAAGGTGCAGAAGGAGTATACGAATACTTAATTTCAGAAGTACAAAAAGTTTATAGAAACCAAGGTGTTGATATAAACGACAAACACATTGAGGTTATAGGTAGACAAATGCTTAAGAAAGTCAAAGTTGGAGACAATGGAGACACAGACTTAGCACCAGGCTCACTAGTTGATATGTACGACTTCGAAGCTGCAAATAAAAAAGCAGAAGAAGACGGCGTAAGAAAAGCAGAAGGAAAACGTGTACTACTAGGAATAACAAAAGCATCACTTGCAACAGACAGTTTCTTATCTGCCGCATCATTCCAAGAAACAACAAGAGTTCTTACAGATGCAGCAATAAAAGGTAAGACAGACGATCTATTAGGACTTAAAGAAAACGTTATAATAGGAAAACTTATACCAGCAGGAACAGGAATGAAAGTTTATCAAGATACAAAAATTAGTACCGAAGATGAACTAGAACAAGTTGCAGACACAGTCAATATGTAAATAAAAAACTACGCAAATAAGGTTTTGCGTAGTTTTTATATTGCAAAAAAATATTAAAAAAGCATATCAAATTTGGAAAATATTGTTTTTGTTACTAAAATGTAAAACAAATATAATAAAACTGCAAAAAACGACAAAAAAAACCTTCCCTAGTATATAAAAGCACGAAAAAATATGGTGTTAAAAAGGTATATTGATTTTGCATATTTAAGTAGCTAAAATAATAATAAGGTATTTATATGTGTCAACCAAACCCGGAACCAGTGACACAAAATGTGTCAACCAAACCCGGAACCGATGACACAAAATGTGTCAATGAAACCCGGAACCGATGACACAAAAAAAGGAGAATCGATATGAAGATACTAGAAGAGGTAAAGAATAACATACTAAAACGCAAGCTAAAGAATGAGCGAGGAAGTGTAACTTTATTCGTTCTAATTGCTATGCTTTTCTTTTTAACAGTTGGAATAATTATATTTATAACTAACATGAATAGTAGTACATCTCAACAAAGAGATGTAAAGCGAATTCAAAGTGAATATAATAACGTTGGTGATTTGGACAAGATATATGAAGAACAAAAGGATAAACAGGTAGGAAGGTTAGTTATATCTGTTATAGACAAGTATAATGAAATATATCAATCAACAACTCAAAATAAAGATTCTATCTGGATAAATCAAGATAATGTTGATAGGTTACCTCTTACAGTAGATATAGAATGGCCTGAAGGAGTAGATGACAGTGCAAAGAAAGTTGAAATATCAGGAATTTTAAACAGGGTTTCAGGGGAAGCAGAAACAACACATATAGTTATTAAAGAGAATGAAGTAATTTTTGATAAAGATAAGGTCGATTTTTTGGATACACTTAATGGTTTAGCAAAAATAGAAAAAGATTGTGATATTACAATAACAGCAACAGTAAATGAAGGAACAAATGCCGAAATAAGAAAATCAGTTAATATAAGAGTTGATAGAACAAAGCCTAATTTAACATATGATAATAATTTAGGAGATAATGCTTCAGTAGAAGATGGCGAAGATTCAATAGTAGTTTGGGTTGATAAAGAAGACAAAGAAAATGCAAAAATTGAAGTAGAAAATATAAATGTAACAGATGCAACAAGTGGAGTAAAAAATTTAAAATATATATATTCTAAAAATAAATATACTACTCAACAACTTCAGGATTTAGATATAAGCCAATGGACAGATTTAGATTTTGAAAATGGTACTATAACTAAAACAGTAGAACAAAATGGTACAAATGAACAAGAATATTGTATTGATTATAGAGCCGAAGATATAGCAGGAAATATTTTATATAAGAAAACAAAAATCTATATGGTTAAATTTGCAAATTATAGAATTGAAACACCTGGCCAAGCAAATCAATATGCTATGACTTTGGCAGAGGCTATTGGTAGATGTGCAGATACTGGATCAAAGATTGTAGCACTACAAGATTATAATGATGCTTCTTATACAAATACAGACAAAAACACAGTAGAACTTGTTAAAAATGTGACAATTGATACAAATGGAAAAAATATAACAATGACTAATACAATTACAGTAGCTAGTGGAAAAACCGCAACATTTGTTGATAGAAAAGAAGAAGGAAGTAAGGGTAAGTTAGCTAGAACAAATGGTACCCTAATTACTAATTCTGGAACTGTTTCTTTAGAAGGAGCTACATTAGAGTCAAATGATAAAACAATTAATGGCGGAACAGTAAATATGAGCTCAGGAAATATTAATGGAATAGGCGAACAATCTGGAGATACAGGAGGAATATGGCAAGCAAATAAAGTAACAATGAGAGGAGGAACAATACAAGGTGCGAGATATGGAGTTGTTGGATCAAATCAAACTAATAGTGTAATTGAAATAAGTGGTGGTACTGTAATTGGAAAAGATTATGGGGTATGTCCAGGGTCTAATACTCCAAGCTTGAAAATAAGTGGTAATGCAAAAATTGAAGGAACAAACTACTACGGTATTGTATCATGGTATGTTCATAAAAATAATGGAACAATAGATATAACAGGTGGTACAATTAAAGGAGGTACAAGTGGAATATATATTCAAAAAGATTGTACTACAACAGTAAATATAGGTGATGAAAACGCAACGTTAAGTACGGAAACACCAATAATTACAGGAACAACAGGCTATGGTATTGAAATTTTAGATGCAAATGCAACTCTAAACTTCTACAATGGAAAAATAGTAGGAAAGCAAATAACAAATGTAAGAGGAATAGATGTAGCATTTAGTATTGCAGAACAAAACAAAGCAACCTACAGAGTAGAAAATAAAGGAAAAGATAACGAAATCCGTTATGGTGCACACACAGATGAAAAAGATGGAATGTATGAAACAACACTAGTAGAGCCAAATATGAATGTTAATACTGATAAATTAGATTTAAATACATCAACAAATTCAAAGAGTAAAATAGAAGTAACAGGAGATAATTTGGGAGATATTGAATATACATCAAGTGATTCAACTGTAGCTACAGTTGATGAAAATGGAAATGTTACAGGAGTTGGAGAAGGAAAATGTACAGTAACTGTAACAGATAAAAATAGCGGAAAGACTAAAACAGTAGATGTAATAGTTGATGAAACTGCTCCAACAATTACTGCAAATCCATCAAGTACAGAACCTGTTAAGAAATTAGAAGTAAGGCTTACAGCAATAGATGTTAATAAAGGTGAAGCTACAAGTGGATTAGCAGAAGATAATGTATATGAGTATTCTATTAGTGATAGCCAAACAGAAGCACCAAAGGATGGTTGGACACAATATTCAAGTGGAGCTTCATTTACAATAGGAGAAAATGAAACTAGAGTATGTTATATTTGGGTAAAAGAAATAAAAGATAAATCAACTAATGTTTCTTCACAAAGTGGAACAAAGGTTGGAGCATACCATGTATTTGGCCCATATGTATTTGATAATTCTAAACCAATTGTAAAATTTAGTCCAAATGGAAGTACAACATACAAAAAACTACAAAGTACAATAGTAACAGTAGAAGATAATGGAGCAGCTGGAGTAGATGTAGATACATTAAAATATCAATGGTTGCAAACAGATCAAGCACCAGATGAAAAAACATTTAAAGAAAGCTTCAAATCAGGTAATACATTAAGTAAACAGAGTGTTACAGGTGATAACTGGTATTTATGGATTTTAGCAAAAGATAAATTAGGAAATACTATAATTACTAGATCAGAGCCATTTTATATAGATAATACAATACCAAAATGGACAATTACTGTAAAAGAAGTAAATTAAAAAATAAAAAATAAAACATCCTTATTAACAAATATGTTACTAGGGGTGTTCTATTTTTGTTGTTAATTTTTCTAATAAATTATTAGAAAATAGCAAAAATTTCTATAGACATATTTCCAAACTTATTGTATAATATACTTGTAAAAAAATGTAGAAGGAGGGAATGTCTTGGTAGCAGATAGAATTAACTTAGAAAATATTTCAAACCAAAAGAACAAAAATGTTAATAATAGTGTAAATATTCCAAATGGAAATACACCATCAAGAACACTAGACCAAGCATTTGCGGAATTAAAACAAGCTCGAGCACAATATGAAATAGAAAATAATTCTAAAAAGAAAAGACATCATAAAACAAAGAAAAAAACATATGATGTTTTTTATTCTGGTTCAATCTCACAAAAAGCAAAACAAAATAGAGCAATTAATCAGGACAAGCTTTCTTTTAAAGGATGGATACAATATCGAATAGACAAATTAAAATATGATAAAAAAGAAATAAAAAAATTAGCATTCATAACAACAGGAGTATTTGCAGTTTGTATTGGATTAGTTTCAACAAACTACATATTTGCTGAATATGCAAAAGAAGAAGAAATACAACAAAAAATAGCAACAAATGTATTTGAAACAAACGAAGAATCATTAAATATTCAAAAAATAATAATAGAAAATGTTGAAGTAACAAAATCTAAAACAATAGTTGAAGATGAAGCACGTGAATTACCATTCAATGTTAAAAGACAAGACAATCCAAATTTGCCAAAAGGAGAAGAAAAAATAGTTACAGAAGGTGCATTTGGTAAAAAGTTAGTAGATTGTATAAAAAATTATGAAGACAATAAATACATAGACGAAAAAATATTAAAAGAAACTGTTGTATTAGAGCCAGTTACACAAGTAATAGATGTAGGAACATCAGAATTTTTATCAAAACTAAAAGCACATATAGGTGATACATTATATGTAACAGAAAACGTAAATCTAAAAGAAAAAGCAGATGATAAATCAAACAATCAATGTATAATACTAGAAAGCTTAGATGTAAAGCTAGAAGAATTATCAGGAGATTGGTGTAAAGTTACATATGAAGATTACACTGGTTATATACAATCAAACAAATTGACATCAGAAACGGAAACACCAGGAATTGGAGAAAAGAATAGAAAACAAAAATTATATGCAACTTTAGATGCAAATATGGACTTAACAAAGCCTAGTGGATTAACATTAGAAGACTATAAAAAGGTACTTAGCGGAAATGCAGAAGATACAAACAAAGTAATAGAAGATAATGCAGAAGCATTCTACAATGCAGAACAAAAATATAATGTTAATGGAATTTTCCTAGCATCAATGGCAATACATGAAAGTGCTTGGGGAACATCAAAAATAGCTAATGATAAGAAAAATCTATTTGGATTTGGAGCTTATGATAGAAGCCCTTATGAATCAGCAAATACATTTGAAAGCTATAGTGATGGAATAGAAACTGTTGCAAAATACCTAGCAAAAAATTATTTAAATACAGCAGGAACAAAGATATATGATGATGAAACAGCAACAGGAATGTATTACAATGAGCCAACACTAGCAGGTGTAAACACAAAATATTGCACAGATAAAGAATGGGCAACAAAATTGTTTAAATATATGGACATGTTATATAGTAGACTATAAAAACTGTGTCATTGGTTGTGTCATTGGTTCCGGGTTTGGTTGACACATTTTTCGTAGAAAAAGTGTGTCAACCAAACCCGGAACCAATGACACAACCGCTACACACAAACTTTTAAGGAGTTACATATGAAAATTAGAATAAAAAATGAAAAAAGAGCAATATTTATCGCATTTTTATTTTTATTTGCCGTTATATATGGATACTGGTATTTCATTCTTTCGCCAACATTACAAAGTTGGAAATTTGAAAAACAAGCAGATAATTTCATATCAGCAAATGAAGAGCCAATATTTAAAATAAAAGAAATTATCTTATATAGTAGTGCAAATGGAATAGACAAAAGCGAAAATGGAACTTTAGAAAATGTTGATGTACACCAATTTACAGATATTTCTATTTCCATAGACAATAAATCTTACATTTCAGATCTTAGCAATAAAAATACAGTTAGTGAACTTTATATAGACAACATAAAAATCACTAAAAATTCAAATTCAGGAAAAGCATCATTAAACTATAAAAATCCATATAATTTTGGAAAATTTGAAGAAAATATCGAAAATGCAAATAGAATCGATTTTAATATCTTACACACAAATGAAGATAATAAAAACAACGATTTTTCTTCTCCAACATTTTTTACAGACTGTTCAAATCCTATAACATTAGGGTATTTAAACAAAAATGTAAAAACAAACTGTAATATTTTAAATAGTAAAGAAAAAATTGATTTTAACGGAAAAATCTTAAAAATAGCCGGAGTAAATATAGAAGATGTATCATATAATTTAAATTTCCAAATACATTTAAAAAATAGTTTAGAAGAATCTTATGTATATACTGTAGATTTAAATGTACCACTTCAAGATGACAATTCAAGTATTTATGATGGATATACATTCAAAGTAATGCACAATCAGTCAAAATCTTATTATTTCTTGAAAGAAGAAAGATAAAATTTAATATTAAAACGTTTATTATTCATAAAACCTTTGCTTAATTAGCAAGGGTTTTTATTTTTTATAATAATTATGTTGCAATTTTCGACATTCTATAATAAAATAAACACTATAAATTGATATAAAAAATAAAATAATAAAAATATATATCACAAAAAGTAAAAAACTTTTTAAAATCAGCTTACCAAAAAAGACAAAAAATACAAAGGACAAGTAGTAAAATAAGCCTATAAAAAGTTTAAGAGGTGATAAGGATGTTTCAAAATATAGAAGGAGTAGTTGAAGAGCAAGATTACTCAAAAAAGAAAATAAAAAAATTAAAAATATTTGCAAATGTCTTTGAATTAAGGAATATTGCAATATATGTTATAACATTAATGGTATCCATGGTAGGATTAGGAGGAGATTTTTCTCCATTTAGTGTAAGTATATTTGCGGCATGTTTTGCAAATGCAATACCATTACTTGGCGTTGTAATCGTTACATTAATTGGTACAGGAATAAAATTTGGACTAGCAGGTTTACTTGCCTACATGCTAACAAGCCTAGTAATGATCGCAACATTTTTCATAATAAAACCAAGGTATAATGAAGAAGAAAGAAACGAAAAAGTTAAAGTTGCTAAAAATGTATTTATTTCAGCATTTTTAGTACAACTTGCAAAAATGATGATGGCAGGATTTACTATATATGATTTCCTAGTTAGCATTACATTTTCAATCGTAGCAGTAGTATTTTATAAAATATTTGTAAATTCACTAGTTGTATTACAAGACTTTACCGAAAAAAGAGCATTTTCAATCGAAGAGGTTATAGGTTCAAGCTTGTTAATTGCCATAGCCGTAAGTTGTTTTGGAGATTTTAGTATTTTCGGTTTTGGAATAAGAAATATTTTAAGCATACTAATAGTAATGTTTTTAGGTTGGAAAAATGGGATATTAGTAGGAACAACCGCAGGAGTTACAATTGGCGTAACAATAGGAATAATAGCAAATACAGAACCAATAATGATAGCAGCATATGCAATTTCACGGAATGGTAGCAGGCATACTAAATAGATTTGGAAAGCCAGGAGTAATTATAGGATTCTGTTTAGGGAACGTCGTATTAGCATATGTTTCAAATGGATATACAGTAGAGTTAATACATTTTAAAGAAATATTAATAGCTTCAATCGGATTACTTGCAATACCAAAAAATGTACATATAGATATAGAAGAATTCATGCAAGATGGATCAAGATTTTTGCCAGGTTTTGCTAATCGTGGTTTAAACAGAAGCAAAGAAGCTGCAGAAAAATTAAACAATGTTTCTCAAACTATTCAAGAAATGGCAAAAACATATAAACAAGAAAAAGCAAAAACAGAAGAAAATAAAGGAAGAGAAAATAATAAAAAAATATTCGTATCAGAATTATTAGACTGTTTAGATCCATATAAAGAAAATATGCTATATGAAGATCTATCAAAAACAGATGGAAAAATAGTAGACGATATATTTGAATATGTAATGGACAAGCAAGAAATAGCAAAAGAAGCTTTACTTGAAATATTTGCTAAAAATAACAGTTACATAGTAGATTCAAAAGACAAAGAAATAAGCCAACGCCTAGAAGATAATATAAACCAAGCAATAAGATGTATAAATACAGCCTTCAAACTTAGCAAGACAAACTTCATTTGGATGAAAAAGATTGAAGAAACAAAGCAAAATATGGAAGCACAACTAAATAGTGTATCCAAGGCAATTTCAGGAATTGCCAAAAATATGGAAGACGACTTAAAAAAGGAAGTTGAATTTGGAAAAGAAAAACAGGAAATTATAGACAAACTTAAATTAAAAAGTATCGAAGCTGAAGAGATAGCAATAAAAAAGAATGGAAGATACATAGTAGAAATATACTTAGCAAAAGGACAAGACGAAATAGAAAATAATCAAATAGAAAAAATAGTATCAGATGTATTAAAAGAAAGTATAGTAATAAATGAAGAAGCTTGCATAGGAAACAAAATAAGCTTAATATCAGATGATAAATACATAATGGCTATAGGAATGGCAACAAAGACCAAAGCCGAAGCAGAAATATCTGGAGACAATATGATAAATGTAAGGCTAAAAGACGGAAAATACTTAGTAGCAATTAGCGATGGAATGGGATCAGGCAAAAAAGCAAACGAAAGTAGCAAGCAAGCATTAGAAATGCTAGAAAACTTGCTAATGACAGGATTTGACAAAAACACATCAATACAATTAATAAATACGGGATTAATAACAAAAAACGAAGAAATCTTTGCAACCCTAGACATAGCAATAATAGATTTATATGCTGGAACAGTTGAAATGATAAAAAGTGGAGCATGTCCAACATACTTCAAAAACAACAAAAAAGTGCAAACAATAAAATCACAGTCACTACCTGCAGGAATGATAAAAGACCTAAAACTAGAAGTCTTTGAAAAAGATATTGAAAACAAAGAAATCATGCTAATGTGTACAGATGGAATACTTGACTCAAATGTCGAATATAAAAACAAAGAACTTTGGATAAAATATTTACTAGAAGATATAGAAACAGATAATACCAAAAAAATTGCAGACTTATTATTAAACGAATCTATAGACAACAATTTTGGCACACCAAAAGACGATATGAGTATATTCGTCTGCAAATTTAGACGCAAAGAATAATGTGTCAACGGTTCCGGGTTTGAGTGACACATTTTGTGTCAACGGTTCCGGGTTTGATTGACACAAAATAGAAGGAGAAAAAATGAGAGCTTTAATTACTGGAGCATCTTCAGGAATAGGAAGAGATATAGCAAGAGAATTAAGTAAAAGAGGATATGAATTAATTCTTGTTGCTAGAGATGAAGAAAAGTTAATGCAAGTAAAAGAAGAATTAGGAAAGAATGTTGAAATTATTTCGATGGATTTGTCTATTGAAAATAATTGTAAAGAGCTGTACAAAAAGGCTCCCAATATTGATTTATTAGTAAATAATGCAGGATTTGGAGCATGTGGTGAATTTACGAAGACAGATTTAGAAAAAGAAATTAAAATGATAAATACAAACATAACTGCATATCATATTCTAACTAAACTATACTTACAAGACATGGTACAAAAAGATAAAGGAAAGATTTTGAATGTTGCATCAATTGCAGGTTTTATGCCAGGACCATTAATGGCGACATATTATGCAACAAAGGCATATATTGTAAGATTTTCAGAAAGTATAAGAGAAGAATTAAAGAAGAAAAAATCTAATGTAAAAATAAGTATTTTGTGCCCTGGACCTGTTGATACAAATTTCAATAATGTGGCAGATGTAGAATTTAGTATTAAAGGTTTAACGAGTGAGTATGTGGCAAAGTATGCAGTAAAAGGATTAGAAAAAAGCAAATTTTATATTATCCCCGGATTTAGTATAAAATGTGCAAAACTTGGAAGTAAATTAGCTCCAACAGGAATTGTCTCAAAAATATCTTATAAAATGCAAAAACGAAAAATTAAATAATCAAAAACATAAATAAAATCTGCCAAAAGGAAATAACCCTCTTGGCAGATTTTGCTACTTCTCTACTGCTCTATTTGCTATTTCTATTGCTGTACTTACTATTCTTCCGCAATCTTTAGAAGATACATTTTCCCAGCTACCACCATCTTGTTTTACTTGATCGTATACACCTAATTCTTTTGCAATTTCTTCTCTTAAGTTTTCAGATATTAATTTTCTATTTCTAGACATAACATCCTCCTAATCTAATAAAACTTATAAAAGTTTTATTAATAATATTATTTACAAAAAAAATAATTTTATTTTGGAAATTTTTGTCGAAAAAATGTGTCAATGAAACCCGGAACCAATGACACAAAATGTGTCATTCAAACCCGGAACCGATGACACAAAATAAAAAAGGTGATATTATGGAAAAACAAATTTTACATGTAGATGTGAATAATGCATTCTTAAGCTGGACAGCCGTAGATATGTTAGAAAAAGGAGCAAATACAGATATAAGGCAAATACCTTCAATTATAGGAGGAGACGAATCTAAAAGAGCAGGAATAGTATTAGCAAAAAGCCAAAAAGCAAAAGAATGTGGAATAAAAACTGCTGAAACTATTTATATGGCAAAAACCAAATGCAAAAATTTGCAAATATTTCCACCAAATTATTCGGTGTATAGGAAATATTCAGATAAACTATATAAATTATTATCAGAATACACAGAAAAAATAGAAAGATTTAGTATAGATGAATGTTTTTTAGATATGACAAATTATTTAGCAAATAGTACCTTATTAGAAAAAGCAAAAGAAATAAATAAAAGAGTCAGAGAAGAATTAGGCTTTACCGTTAATGTTGGAGTTGCGCATAACAAATTACTTGCAAAAATGGCATCAGATTTTACAAAGCCAGATAGAGTTCATACTTTATTCGAAGAAGAAATTCCTATAAAAATGTGGCCATTAAATGTATCAGAATTGTTTATGTTAGGACGAAAAACCGTACCCAAATTGAATAATATGCAAATAAAAACTATTGGGGAACTAGCTAAATGTGATGTAAAGACATTAAGTAAGAAGTTTGGAAAACATGGTGTTCAAATGTGGGAATATGCCAATGGAATTGACAAATCAGAAGTTAATTATAAAAAAGAAAAACCAAAAGGCATTGGAAATTCTATCACACTGCCAAGAGATATAAGAACAACTGAAGAATTAGAAGAAATACTATTAAGAATTACAGAACAAGTGACATTTAGGCTTAGAAAAAATAACATGCTTGCTAAAACTGTAAATGTACGGACTTCGAACAAGTGACTTTAAAGATAAAAGTCATCAAGGAGGATTGAAATCAGCAACTTCAAGTACAAAAGAAATTTATCAAAAAGCGAAAGAATTGTTACATGAGCTATATAAAGAACAAGTGCCAATACGACTTGTCGCAATGAGAGTTGATAATTTGGTTGATAAAGATAAAATGCAATTGTCTTTATTTGACAACACCAAAGATAAAAAGCAGGAAAAAATTGATGAAGTTATTGATGATCTAAAAGATAAATATGGATATAACATTGTAACTAGAGCAGGCAAAATGGAGATTGATAAAGACATAAAATTTAAGTAGATATTGTAAAATTTTTAATTATAAAGTATTTTAATATACAAAACTGTCGAAAGGCGCGATGAAAAAGGCTTGCAAAAGCTTGAATTTAGTATTATAGTATATTTCATGCGAATAAGAAAAGTTAGGGGGATTAAAGTGAAAACATTTTTTGGAGAAGTTTTTATCAATCAAGATACACTAAAGAAATCAGGAATAAACCATCCAATAAAATTAGAATATTATAAAAGAATAAATGAAGAAAATTTTTCAGAAGTAAATAAAGCAAAATATGGAATAAGTATTGTGAAAACTGAATATAAAGATGAAAAAACAAAAGTAGAAGAAAGAAGTATTAAATATTTAACAAATGATGAAAAAAGAACTGATAACTTGTTACAATTACTTAAAGAAAATTTGGTAACACCAATAGGATTATATGATGTTATTTATGATTTTTCAAAGCAAATATTATAAAAAAGGCTTGCAAATTATTTAAAAGTATTCTAAAATACTATAGAAAAACTTAAATAAAAACTTTTGTTTTAAAATATTTAAGAAAGGAACTATAGCAACCAAAAGCTGTAGCATAGGTATAAATATATATGGCAGATAAATTAATAATAGTTGAATCACCAGCTAAAGCTAATACAATAAAAAAATTTTTAGGCGGAAGTACTAAAGTTGTTGCATCAATGGGGCATATTAGGGATTTACCAAAGTCCAAACTTGGTGTAGATGTTGAAAATAATTTCGAACCAGAATATATAAATATCAGAGGAAAAGGAGATTTAATAAAATCTTTAAAATCTGAAGCAAAGCAAGCAAAAAAAATATATATTGCAACTGACCCTGATCGTGAGGGAGAAGCAATTGCATGGCACTTAGCATATATATTAAAAGATGAAAAGGCAAAAATATGTAGAGTAACATTTAATGAGATTACAAAAAGTGCTGTACAAAAGGCAATAAAAGAACCAAGAGACATAGATTTAGATGTTGTAAATGCTCAACAAGCTAGAAGAGTTTTAGATAGAATAGTGGGTTACAAAATGAGCCCAGTATTATGGAAAAAAGTAAAAAGAGGATTGTCAGCTGGAAGAGTTCAATCCGTAGCTGTCAAACTAATTGTAGATAGAGAAGAAGAAATTGAAAATTTCAAGCCGGAAGAATACTGGAATATATATGCAAACTTAAAAGATGCGAAATCTAAAAAAGAATTTGAAGCAAAATTCTATGGTAAAGATGGTAAAAAGGTAGAAATTCATTCACAAAAGGAAGTAGATAACATCTTAAAAACAATAGAAGGTGCTAAATATATTGTAAATGAAATAAAAAAAGGCGAAAAGAAAAGAACACCAGCACCACCATTTACAACAAGTACAATGCAACAAGAAGCATCTAGAAAATTAGGCTTTACTCTAAAAAAGACAATGTCAATTGCACAAGGATTATATGAAGGAGTAAAAATCCCAGAAAAAGGTACAGTTGGATTAATAACATATATGAGAACAGACTCAACAAGAATTTCAGAAGAAGCAAGATCAGCTGCAAAAAGTCATATACAAAACACTTATGGCGAAAAATACTATGAAAATAGATATTACAAAACAAACAAAGACGCACAAGACGCACACGAAGCAATAAGACCAACATATGTTGATTTAGAACCTGATAGCATAAAAGACTCATTAAACAAAGATCAATATAAATTATATAAACTTATATATAATAGATTTATTGCAAGTCAAATGTCACAAGCTATATTTGATACAATGCAAGTAAATATAAAGGCAGGAGATTATGATTTCAAGGCCAATGGTCAAACTATAAAATTCAAAGGATTTATGGTCTTATATGTAGAAGGAACAGATTCCACAGAAACGGTTGGAGAAGGAATGCTCCCAGATTTACAAGAAAATCAAGAAGTAAAACTTGTAAAGATAGATCCAAAACAAAGCTTTACAGAGCCTCCACCAAGGTACACAGAGGCAAGTCTAGTCAAAACACTAGAAGAAAAGGGAATAGGAAGACCAAGTACATATTCACCAACTATTACTACAATTATAGAACGTAGATATATAGAAAAAATACAAAAACAACTTTCTCCTACGGAATTAGGAAAAATAGTAAATAAATTGCTTACAGAAAATTTTGAAGATGTAATAAACGTAGAATTTACAGCTCAAGTAGAAAGCGAATTTGATGAAATATCAGAAGGCAAAATTGAATGGAAAAAAATGATAGAGAAGTTCTATGGACCTTTTGAAAAACAGATAGAAAAAGTTGAAAAAGAATTAGAACATGTGGAATTAGTTGATGAAGTATCAGATGTACAATGTGAAAAATGTGGAAGGATGATGGTATATAAATTTGGTAGATATGGTAAGTTTTTAGCTTGTCCAGGTTATCCACAATGCCAAAACGCAAAACCAATTGTAGAAACAATAGACGTACCTTGTCCAAAATGTTCTGCAACAGTACAAATAAGAAAAACCAAACGAGGAAGAAAATATTATATATGTGAAAATAATCCTAAATCATGCGACTATATTTCTTGGAATGCACCAAAACCAGGAGAAAAATGGAATCCAGACGAGGATAAACCAGAACTTGAGAAGAAGACAAAAAGAAGAACTTCAAAAAAAAGGAAGACTACAACAAAAAAGAAGAAACAGAAGTAAAAAATGTGTCAAAGGTTGTGTCAATGGTTCCGGGTTTGGTTGTGTCATTGGTTCCGGGTTTGGTTGACACATTTTTCGTAGAAAAAGTGTGTCAACCAAACCCGGAACCAATGACACAACCAAACCCGGAATCTTTGACACAAAATCTGGAACTTTTGGCACAAAATTAGTCTATATTTCAAAAATGTTTTATAAATGTTTAAACATAATACTTGACAATTGTAAATAAATTTGGTATTATTTTAAATGCTAAAGAATATAATTAAGTATAAATGCGGGAATAGCTCAGTTGATAGAGCGCTGCCTTGCCAAGGCAGAGGTCGCGGGTTTGAGCCCCGTTTCCCGCTCCATATAGTTTAATACGTAGTAACATTAAGTCATAGCATCAGTATATGGTAATATTGTCAAAGACAAAAATGGCGACATAGCCAAGTGGTAAGGCACGAGTCTGCAAAACTCTGATCCCCGGTTCAAATCCGGGTGTCGCCTCCAAAAAATACAATTTTTTGTAATTTTCGTAGATTTTTACAAATTTTATTTAATGCTAAAAGCCTTGAAATA
>CANRHX010000006.1 GCA_947630545.1 uncultured Clostridia bacterium | reverse complement strand
GATGATGAGCAAAGCAAAGCTTTAATTTCTGGCTTAATGGAACTTACTGAAGAACAATTCAAATATAAAGTTGCAATCATCTTAACTATATTTACTGGAGTTAGACTTGGAGAGCTTATGGGACTTGAATGGGACGATATTAATTTCAGAGATGGAATTGTAAGTATAAATCGTTCTAGTCAATATTTAGCAGACAAAGGAGTATTTACTAAAGTACCAAAAACAGAAAGCTCCATCAGAGATGTTGCAATACCAGATTTCGTTGTTTCTTTACTTGAAGAATATAAATACTGGTATGATGAACAAAAATATCAATATGGAGAATTGTGGATTGATTCTAATAGGTTATTTATACAAGCAGATGGCAGACCTATGCATCCTTCTACTATTAGCAAATGGTTTGAAAAATTTGTAGCACAAATTGGACTACCTGTAATTAACTTTCATGGACTAAGACATACGAATGCTACTCTTTTGATAGCACAAAATATCGATGTCTCAGTTGTAGCAGCAAGGCTTGGACATGCACAAATTACAACAACTTATAATTTCTATGTGCATCCTATTATTTCTCATAATAAAACTGCAGGATTTGCATTAGAAAACTTGCTACTACCACAAAATTAGTTAAAATCTTTTTTCACTAAAGTCATTAAACTTTTCACGATAAAAAAAGTAAAAGACTACTAAATTATTTTTTAGGTTTCCCATAGTCTTTTACTGAAATTTTATTAGAAATATCAATAAGTTGTGAGGTTTTCTTCCCCAAAATTTCCCCAAATGGCACTTTTTAGGGGAAAAATAAAAAATAGCAAATCTCTAAAAGACTTGCTATAAGTTGGTTGCGGGGGTAAGACTCGAACTTACGACCTTCGGGTTATGAGCCCGACGAGCTGCCAACTGCTCCACCCCGCGATATTTAACACTTTCTTATTATATACCCAACAAAACACATTTGTCAATACATTTTGCAAAAAAGTTGAAATAAGTACATTTAAAGATTATTTATATATTATATGTCAAAAACACTATAAATATAACCAAAAAAACAAAATATATAGAAAACAATAAAATATTATGATATAAATAATAATAATACAAATAAAATATAGGAGCAAATATGGAAGAAAAACTAAAACAACTTTTCAAAGAATGTACAAAAGAATTAGAAAAAATAGGAATAGAAATATTAGATAATAAAAAAGTAGGAAAAATAGATATATCAATATCAAAAAGAAACAATCAAAGATATGGATGTTGCATACAAGAAGATCCTGATAAAACACATAAAACTATTATAAAAATAAGAAAGCATAAAATAATAAAATACGAAAAATTCAACATACATCATATTGAAATAAGTCCATGGGTTATGCAACTAAATGATAACATAATAAAAAATACAATAATGCATGAATTAATACACTGCATACCTTATTGCAATAATCATGGAGCAGAATTTAAAAAATATGCAAACTACATAAACTCAAAATTAGGATATAACATTTCAAGAATTGGTAATAAAAAATTAGACTATGAAAAGAGCAACCTTGAATATTCAGAAGATAATTTATATAAATATAAAGTCCTATGCACTGTATGTGGGCAAGAATTTTATAGAAAAAGATTAAATAAAAATTTCACAAGAAAATATAGATGTAGTAAATGTGGTGGGAAATTTAAAATTTTCCAACTATATTAAGACATAGCAAACAAAAAGCATTTGCTATAAAACTAGCAAATACTTTTTTATTATCACTTGCAAATAAAGAGCTTGTCAAGTCCTATGGGAAGCTTCCCATAAGATGATACACTATCCAAATAAACTAATTCAAAATGCATATTTTATGTGATTTATACTATATGTATCAGAATATATATATACTTCTATTACATCATATCTAACATCCATATTATACAAATGATTTAGAAATATGTAATATCTTGAACTTAATAAAATATGTTTCTTTTTTTGTGTTGTCACTGATTCACAAGGAGTACCATATCTTAAATTACTCCTAGTTTTTACTTCTATAAACACCAATTCATTCAATTTAGATATAGCAATTATATCGATTTCACCTTGACGGCACAAAAAATTTCTATCAATTATTTTATAATTATTTTTTATTAAATATTCGCATGCTTTTATCTCTCCATATCTTCCAGTTTGTTGTTTAAAATACATAAGTTTCCTTTCTATACATTTACTTGATATCCATATTGTGTCTTATCTATTAATCCATCTAATTCAAGCATAAACAGTGCGTTACTTACTTCATTTACATTTTTATTTAATCTATTACAAATTTGATTTACTGTTAATGGTGGTCCAACTAGTACATTATACACATCTAAATATTCTGGTTTTATTTCTATCTGAGTATGGCTTATACTTTGCTTTAAAGGTTCTTTATAATTTAGAAAATTGAATTCGCAAATAATATCTTTAGCAGAAGTGACTAAATGTGCACCACTTTTTAATAATTTATTTGTACCTACACCATGCTTATCATTAAGATTATGCGGAATACAAAAAATTTTTTTATTTTGTTCAATTGCATATTTACAAGTAACACTCGTTCCGCTTCTATGCGCTGCCTCTATTACCAAAACTCCTATAGATAAACCACTTACAATTCTATTTCTACGTAAAAATTGTTTAGAATCAGCCGGCGTCTTTGGTGAATATTCACTAATTACCAAGCCTCCATTTTCAATAATTTCATAAAATAATTTACTATTTTCTTTTGGAAAAATATGATTAAATCCACATCCCAATACAGCAATAGTATTACCTTTAGCCTCAATGGTTCCTATATGTGCTGCTGTATCTATTCCGTACGGCCATACCACTTGTAATAGTGAGTCCTTGGTTTGCTAAATCCCTAGCAAATATTTTTGCAGATTCCATTCCATATATTGAACAAGCTCTTGAGCCTATAATTGATATTGAATAAGAATTAAGTAATTCTAAATTTCCTTCAGCATACAAAACTTTAGGTGGATCTTTTATTTTTCTTAATTTATCTGGATAATAATTTGAATTAATATCTATTATTTTTATTTATACTACCTCCTTTTAATTTTCCCAATATTTTCTATCTAAATTTCTATATTGAATAGCCTCAGCAATATGATTAGTTTCTATATTTTCTGCATGTGCTAAATCAGCTATAGTTCTAGCCACCTTTAGTATTCTAGTATAAGCTCTTGCACTTAACCCAAAATTATTAAAAGCAGCATTTAAAATTTGTTTACTTTCACTATTTAATTTACAATATTTCATAATTAATTTTGGAGTTAACTCTGAATTAGAAAATATACCATGTTTATTGTATCTTTCAAATTGAATTTTTCTTGCAAAATTTACTCTTTTTTTTATTGTTTTAGAATCAGTTGATGGAATGTCTTGGCTCAAATTTTCATATTTTACGCTATCTACTTCGATATGAAGATCTATCCTATCTAAAAGTGGACCACTTATTCTATTTATATAACGCTTAATTTGTTCTTCTGTACATCTACATGTTTTTTCTATAGAACCATAATATCCACATGGACACGGATTCATACTAGCTATAAGCATAAAATTACAAGGATATGTAACTGCAGAATTCACTCTGCTTATTGTTATTTTTTTGTCCTCTAACGGTCCTCTTAAAGATTCTAAAGTATTTTTACTAAATTCAGGAAGCTCATCTAAAAATAAAACACCATGATTAGATAAACTAATTTCTCCTGGCTTTGGTTTTTTGCCTCCTCCTATTAATGATATTGGAGAAATAGTATGATGAGGATTTCTAAATGGTCTTTGGCTTATTAACGGCATATTTGGTGGCAACATTCCTGATATACTATAAATTTTTGTAACTTCCAAAGCTTCGTCAAAAGTCATATCAGGTAAAATTGTTGGCACACGTGTTGCTATCATTGTTTTGCCAGTGCCTGGAGACCCGAATTAATAGACAGTTATGCCCTCCTGCAGCAGCAATCTCTAATGCTCTTTTAACATTTTCCTGCCCTTTTACTTCTGAAAAATCCACATCATATATTTTTTTTTGAGAATTATTTACTTTACAATTTTTCTTTGGCAATATTTCCATGTTATTATTTAAAAATGATAGTATTTCTGTTATATGACTTACTGGCAAAATATCAATTCCTTCAATAATTGCAGCTTCTTCAGCATTTTCTTCTGGTAAGACTATCTGTTTTATTCCTAGTTTTTTTGCTTCTATACATATAGGTAAAACACCAGACACCTTATTTAAATTTCCATCTAAAGATAATTCTCCAATAAATATAGTTGTATCTAATATTTTTCCTAAATTTTTATTTTTAATATTGTCTGTAGCAATTAAAATCCCAACTGCCATTGGTAAGTCAAACATTGAGCCTTCTTTTTTTGTATTTGCAGGAGCTAAATTAACTATTATTTTTTTACTTTGAATTTGTATTCCTGAATTTTTTATTGCCGTTTGAACACGTTCTTTTGATTCTCTTATACTAACATCAGGTAATCCAACAATATCGAAACAAGGAATACCTGAAGACACATCAACCTGGACAGATACAAGATATCCATCTAATCCAGAAAGTGACATGCTTTTTACAATTGCTAACAATTATACACCTCCTCTATTTGATTATTTTATATTTGGAAAATAATACGAAAAAATATTATTGATAAAAACATATTATTTATATCACGTTTTACAATTTATGTAAATAGGAAAACTTTAATTTTATTAAAAACATTCGTGGAGCATGCAGATACACACTCCACTTAGACATTTTTTTATTTTACACATATTAAATCTTTAATTTTCTCAAACTTACTATCTCCTATTCCCTTAACATTTTTAATATCTTCAATTGTTGAAAATTTGCCATTTTCATTTCTATAATTAATAATCTTTAAAGCAGTAGCCTCTCCTATACCAGGTAAATTTTCAAGTTCAGATTGTGATGCAGTGTTTATATTTACTTTTGCATTAGAACTTTTTTTGGAATTTGATTTATTAGAATTCGAACTAGACTTTGTATTTATATTAGATTCTATACTTTGTACTCCACTATCGCTTGTTACATAGCTATTAATATCTTTATAATTATCTTCCATAGAATTCTCCTCCTTTTTATCATTATGACTTGGAATATATACTTTCATACCATCTTCTAATAAAAAAGCTAAATTTATTTCTGAAATATCAGCATCCTTAGTTGTCCCACCTGCTTTTTCTATTGCATCTGAAATTCTACTATTCTCTTTAAGTTCAATAACTCCAGGTTTTGATACACAACCATCTATATGAACTATTATTTTATTAACTTTATTATCAATCACCTCATTCTCTTTTATTTGTTTTTCTACGTCATCTGTAAAATTTTGTACTAATACTTCGTTATCTGAAATAATTTCTTCATCATCTGTATTTGCATAGATATAATATGTAATTACAGAAAATAATATAGTAATTATTGTAACTATGACAATTTTATATTTTTTATTTAATTTGTTCATAAAAACCTCCTTACATTAATATATTTTAAAAATGATTACTAAAATCTTGAAATTTAATTAAAAATAATATATATTATTTTTAGTTCAAAATTGGGAGAAAAATAAGAAATGAAAAAGAAGAAATTTTTTATATTACTAATAATAACAATGATTATAACTACACTAGTTCCATTAGGAACTGCATTTGCAGCAGATGAAAAAGAAGAAAGTAATGAAAAAAACTTAAAAATTTTTTCAGAAGCTGCTATATTGGTGGACTCTAACACAGGAAAAATATTGTATAATAAAGATGCTAAAAAGCGTAAATATCCAGCAAGTACCACAAAAATATTAACAGCAATTGTAACAATTGAAAATTGTAAATTAGATGACGTTGTCACTGTAGACTATGATTCTATTGCTATTGTACCACCTGACTATACAGTTGCCTCACTTCAAGTTGGTGAGAAATTAACTGTAAAACAATTATTACAAGTATTACTTGTTCATTCAGCAAATGATGCTGCAAATGTTCTTGCCAAACATGTAGGTGGCTCTATTGATAGCTTTGCAAGCATGATGAATACAAAAGCAAATGAAATTGGTTGCAAAGACTCACACTTTTTAAATCCGAGCGGAAAACATGAAAAGGACCATTATACTACTGCTTATGATTTAGCACTTATTATGAAATATTGCATGTCAAATGAAACTTTTAGAGAAATTGCTTCAAGCCAAAATTGCATTATCCCTGCAACAAATAAATATACGCAAAGAGCATATACAAATACTAATGAGTTAATTGTGGTTGATACCAGAGAAGTTTCAACAAATTATTATACTCCTTATGTAATTGCAGGAAAAACAGGTTACACTTCAGAAGCTAAAAATTGTTTAGTTTCTATGGCAAGCAAAGATGGATTAGAATTAATCTGCGTTGTATTAGGTGGTATAAGAACAGATAAAGGTTTAAGTGCACGTTTTGTAGACTCTAGAACTCTTTATGAATACGGATATAATACATATACAATTGGGAAAATACGTGAAAAGGGTGCAATTGCTAAACAAATTGAAATTCCTAATGCTACAAAAGAAACTAAAGATTTAGATTTATTAATTACTGAAGATATTAACGTTTTAATTAAACAGAAAAATTTACAAGATGAAATTGAACCTGAATTTATATTAAATGAAAATATTTCTGCACCTATTAGTCAGGGAGAAGTTCTTGGTAAAATAAAATATACAATTGAGGGTATTGAGTATAGTTCAGATATTACAGCTTCTCATTCAGTTGAAAAAGATAATATTTTATTTTATATTATACAATGGATTTTAATTGCATTTATTTTATTTGTTTTATACAAATTAATTAGAACGAAACGTAAAAAGACTAATAAGAAATTTAGATATTAATTATTAATAAACACAAAGAGGCTAAATTATTTATGTAGCCCCTTTTTTATCCTTCATAATCTTTACCTAAGACTATTTTTATATCATACTGTGATTTTTTATCAGTAAATTTTTGTATAATTCCTTGTTGTAAAGTATCTTTTATCCCTTTAATTGTGTCATCATCTATATCTGATTGATTTATGATAATTGTTTTATCTACCTCATTAGATTCTACAGTGTCTACCTCATAATTTAAACTTTTTATTTCATGTAGAGCAATTTCTAGCTTATTACTATCCCCTGTTCCATTAATAATTTGAATGCTTAGTTTTTCTGCGTCTTCATTTGTTTTATTTTTACTTTTTGATGTTTTGTCAGTATTTTTTCCATCATCAGTTTCTTCTGTTTCATCTCTATCATAGAATAATTTTTGTACTAATTTTTCTGTTCCTACAGGATCATGAACAAATACCCATGTTCCACTTGTATTTTTATTAGTATTTGTACCAGGTAATACATCTGTAAGTAAATCTAATGTATCAAATTCTACTGCATAAGGTACATAATCTTTTGCCACATCAAAGTTGACATTAGTAATTACACATTCTTTTGCTACGTCAAGAATATCAAAAATTTTCCAAATATTATCTGGCTTTAATGTTTGCTTCATTACTTGCATTATAAATTCTCTTTGTGTTCTCATTCTTCCTGTATCATTATCTCCATATTCTTCTGGATATGTAGTAAAATCGTTGTTATGCCTAAATCTTACTAATTGCTCAGCTTTATCTCCATCTAAAAGTTGTTCTCCTGCTTTTAAATGAATGTGTAAATCTTGCTTTGAATCATCATAGTCCATATCAATTGGTACATCAAATGTCACTCCCCCAACTACATCTACCAATTTAATTAATGCTTCTGTTTTTACTACTACATAATATTGAATATCAAGACCTGTAATGTTATTAACTGCTTCTAATGTCTCGTCTGGTCTATGTTGTCTGCTATATAAAGCATTTAACTTCTCGTATGCTGTAGCCCTAGATGGATCTGAACCTGTGTAAGTATCTCTTGGAATTGATAAAAGTGTTGCTTTTTGCGTACCTGGATTATATGATAAAACCATTATTGTATCTGTTAAATCTACACCTTGGTCTGTACTAATTCCTAGTATTAAACATCTAAATTCACCTAGATTTTTTCTTGTATTTTCATCATGTCCAGCTAATGTCGCTAACATTCCTGTTAGTCCTCCACCATTTTTTTCTGTCTTATACATAAACCATCCTATAAGTATTGCAAGTATTAAAATTATAATTAATAATATTTTTTTCCATAATTTCATTTTTTTCTTTTTCTTTTTTACTTTTGTTTGTTCATTTTTCAAAATAATTCACTCCTAAAATTTATGTATATAGTATATCAATTTTTTTCTCAAATATCAACCCCTATAATAATATATTAAATACATTATTTTCATACATGGTTTTACCTAAATATGATTTTTCAATATTTTCATGTAAAATATTTTTTGAGTCTACTTTTCCTATAAAGCTAACTAGGAGTAAGCATGCATAAATAATAACAAATCCACGAACTAAACCGTATATTATTCCACCAGCTTCATTAAATTTATTTATAATAGGCAAATTAGCAACTTTATTTGCAATTACTGTAACAAATTTTAAAGCAATTTTTATTCCAAAGAATAAAATTACAATTACACATAAATTTATTATTTGCGTTGATAAATCTTTTGCAGTTTGAACTATAGAATCATTTTTTACTTGATCTAATGCAGATTGTGTCATATCATTTTCTTTATCTCCTTCATTTATTAATTCAAATGATTTTTGTAATACTGCATCTTCAATTGTTTCATCTATATTAGTAAAATTTATAATAAAATTTGAGACCGGTTTATATAAAACTAAAGTTACTACAACTGAAATTATTACTGCGCATAACTTTATTGCAAGTGCAGCTAAACCTTTCTTATATGCTAAATATGTTGATAGAACAATTATTGCAACTATTACTATGTCAATTAATATTCCCATGTAAAATCCTCCTTTTAGTAAATGATTATTATAAGTTTATTATTTCAACTTTATCTCTATATACAATTCCTGCTACAGAGTTTGAAATCACTGTATTTGTAATTTCTTGTTTGGCTATATACCTTTTTATTAACCATCCATCTGTATTGATAAATTCAATTTGAGAACCTAAATTTAATGCTATAACATTTTCATATGTATAAATTTCTTTTGAAACAGATTCTGCTGTATAATTTTTAACACTTTTATCATTTGTATTTGTTATACTTACTATTGAATCAGCAGTAAAAAGTCCTGAAGATTGCTCTTTAACATTTACAACATTGTTGTTTAATTCAATAGAACTAAAAGTAATTTTTTGATTATCATAATTAGTCAAAACTTCATCTTTATCATCAACTATAATATGAATTGAATCATCATACATACAAACTAATCTATTATTATCTTGATATTTTATATTAACTATTAAACTATTTGCTTGTCCTTTATATACTTTTTCTGATTCAGATTGCACATTTTCAACTGAAACTACCTTTACACTTGATTGAATTACTGTTCCTGATGTGTCTATTTCTGCAAGTGCTAAATATTTGTTATCATTAGAAATGCTTACATCGGCAAGCCTTGTACTAGATAAATATTTGCTAAATAATAGTGTCCCCTTATTATCAAACATAGAGATAACAGTTTTATAGCTTGTACCAGTTACAACTACTGCAACATATCCATTTTTATTAATATGTATTTGGGAAATTTCCCCTTCTATATCTGTTTCCCAAGCTATTTTATTATCTTCTATTACATATAATTTTTGTCCTAATTTTTCTCCCACTGCAATAAATCTATTGCTAGAACAAAAAATTGGATTGGTTATTTCCATATCAAGTTCAACATCTTTATTTCCTAGATTGTTATATATTTTAAATTTATTTTTGCTAAGAACGGCAATATTTTTATTAAAAGCATAAACTTCTGAATTTTCATCTTCTAATTCAATAACAGTTGCTGTATCTTGAAATACTTCTTTATTTAAAACTGCTTTGTCCATCCACTTCTTAAAGTCATCATTTGTATTATATATAATTATTATAGTTAAAACAAATATTAAAAGTAACACTATAATTACAGAAATAAAAATTTTTCTTTTGTTAACCTTTTTTTCCTTTTTTTCTATCCAAAAATCTTTCATTTGTTTCTCCTTTTTTGTTATATTATATTTATATCAGTTTTTTCTCCATTTTTCAATATATTATTTGTAAAACATTATAAAAATCTGAGCTAAACCTAAATAACCAAAAATAGGATATAATAAATTTACTAAATTTGAAAAGCCAAAATTTGAAGTTATAACAGCAATTATGCACATAATTATAGCAATATGTGTATAACTTTTTTTGTTTTTAGAAGTATTTTGTAAAAAACTTGTTCCTAAAGAAATTGATGTAGTAAAAATTGATGATATAATAACAAATCCATAAATTAAATTAAATTTTTTAAACATACTTTCTATTACATACACTGCTGGCATTTCTATATTTGACATATTACCATTTATATTGCTTAAAATAAAAAATAAAATTGTGGAAAGTAAAATTACTATTAAAGTAGTAAAAATACTAACTAAAATAATATTATTTTTATTTTTAATATAATTTTTTAAAGTAATCAAAGTAGGTATAAGTAATATACTATTATAGCTACAATAAAGAATACTACTTAATAGCCACCCTGTTTTGCTTTGTGCATATATGTTATCTATTGCAATATTCCAGTCTATTTTTAGAAAGTTTAGCACACCAATTAAACAAATTAATAGAATTAGTATAGGAATTAATATTTGATTTACTTTTACAAGTCCTTTTACACTTGTCATGAACACTATAAAGCATAGAATCGATATAATAATACTTCCGAAAAAGTGATTAATTCCTATTTCTTGTTCAAAATAAGCTCCAAAACCTGCAACCATTATAAAAAAAGTGACTAATATAAAAATATTCACTACTAAATTTAAGATATATTTTAAATTTAAATATTTTTGTTTGTAATTTTTATTTATAATTATATCAATTAGCTCTTTATAATTTGAAATACCATATTTATCTACCATTTTTAGTGTTTTATAAATAATTATTCCCATCAAAATACTTGATATTAATAGCCCCCACAATCCGTTTGTGCCATAAGAAAAAAAGAAAATATGCATTTCTTGACCAGATGCAAAGCCAGCTCCAATTAATGTTCCTATTATTACAAAAGTAATTTTAAAAATATTTTTCATAAAAAAACTCCCATAATATTTTATGGGAGTTTTTTTATTTTATTCTATTTTCTTCTTCTTCTAATAAACCATACTATAATACCTACTATTATAATAACTATTGGTACAGCAAATATTGCTATTTTTATTAATGTATCTTGCTCTTCTGTAGCTGTATAAGTAACTCTTCCTGTACTTTTTCTAGCAGTTATATCTTCTTCTCTGTCTACCAGGTAAGCCATAGAATTTAATATTAGATCTTTATTATGTTCAAGTGCTAGAACTGGTGTATTGCTATTTCCAATTGGATAATCTGTAATAAAATTATTTTCACCAAATATAATCATTTTTGAAGTTACAGCTTGTGTGCCTGCTTTTTCATCTGCTTCTTTTATAGTTTTAGTTAACTCTGCTCCTACAACAAATTCACCTGATTCATCAGATTTAGTTTTTGCAGTAGTTTGAATACTAAAATCAGTTCTAAAGAATGATCCTTCACTTGCAGTTAATAAATCAGTTTCTTCTACTTTTAATTTTTCTAAGCCATCACTATCTTGTAAATTTATTTTTGTTGGATTTACAAATAATACTCCTGTACTATTATATATATTTTTTGTAACTGTAGAACTTTGTACGTTTGGTAAAATGATATATGGTGTTTGTGCTAACATTTTACTTGTATCTGTTTCCAATATTGTTCCAACTTCAAATGGTTTAACTCCATATAAAGCAAGTATTTTATTTACATTAGTAAAATCTTGTTTTTCTGTTATAGCAGAGTTTAACCATAAGATATTTCTTCCTGAGTTTATATAATCTGTAATTGCTTTTGTAGCTATAGCATCAAAGTCTTTGTCTGGAGTACATATAACTAAAGTATCGCAATCATCAGGAACTTTTCCTGCAGTTAAAATATTTAATTTATCAACTTGGTTTATTTCATTTTCTAAATATACATTTAAATAATTCATATTATATGATAAAGAATATTCATCACTATATCCATCTAAAAAATATACTTTTGGAATTTTGCTTGATGCTACACTCATTATTGAACTAGTTAATCTTTCTTCTGTTATATCTATAGTTTCATACGTTGTCATATCGTATGTTACTAAATCACTAGTTGTCAATACTTTAGATTTTTCTCCACACGCAACAATTATACCTGTAGTTCCACTTTCAATGCCATATTTTTTAACTAAATCTGGTCTAGATTCTGCAGTAACAATTTCTGTTTTTATTTTTTCATTTGCATTCTTATATTGTTTTGCTAAATCAACTATTGAATCATCTTCTGAAAAGCCAATAAGATATATGTTTACGTCACTATCGATATTGCTAACTTTGTCTTTACTACCTTGTGTTAATGAATATAGTTGTTCTTGGCTTAAATCAATTGGTGCTAATTCTAAATTTTGCATTAACATATTTATACATATAAATGCAGCTATAACAATTGCTATTAAAATAATTGTTGAAGTGCCATCTATTAACCATTTCTTTTTTATTGTTTGAATAAATTTATTTGGTTCTTTTTCATTTTTTTCTTTCTTTTCTTTTTTGTTTTTTCTTTCTATTTTCATTAATATACCTCCTACCTTACACTTTTTCTTCTTTGCAATACAATTAATGTTAATAATATGCATGCTACTGTAAATGTTATAAAGGTAACTGTGTCTGCTATGTCAATTTGTCCTTGTGGGAATTTTGAAAACATATTTATTAATGAAAAATTAGTAAATACTGTACTAAATTGTGGTAAGAACCATGTCAATATAAAAAATCCTACAGTTAAAATTGCAGCTATAATTTGGTTTTCTGTTAAACTAGATGCAAAAATTCCAAATGCTATGTATGCCATTGCTAACAATAAAAATCCAAGTAAAGTAGCTAAAGCAGTAGTTATATGTGGCATTCCAAAAAAACATAATATTCCAAAATACATAAAAGTACAAATTTCAGTAATAATTACAACTAATGTTGCTGCTATAAATTTTCCAATTATAACTTTGGTTAAACTTATTGGTGCCGTTAATATTAATTGCTCAGTCCCTGTCTTTCTTTCTTCTGCAAAAGCTCTCATTGTTAATATAGGTACTATAAATGTTAAAATCGTAGCACCAGAATAAAATATGTATTCAAAATTAGTACTTCCATATTGAACTACATCTGTATAAAAAAATATGCTAAACATTACTAAAAATAGTCCTATAAATATATATCCTATTGGTGATAAAAAATAAGATTTAAATTCTTTTTTTATTATAGTTAACATTAATTTTTACCCCCTTCTATTAATTGTATAAATGCATCTTCCAAAGTCACATCTTGTTTTTTCATTTCATAAATAGTTATATTCTCTTTTGCAAATTCTGTAAAAATTGTTTTTCTTATATCTTTATCCCCTTGAGTTTCTATAGAGTAATGTTTTGTTCCATCTTCATTTGTACAAATTAATTTTATATCTTTTATGTCTGTAATTATATCTTTCATTTTCTCTATTTTATTTTCAGGGTCTTCAACTGTTATATATATATTATTATTTGTGTTTACTTTGTTTTCCAAATTTTGAGGAGCATCGATTGCAACAATTTTTCCTTTATTTATTATTATGACTTTACTACATATTTGGCTTACTTCTGACAATATATGAGAACTTAAAATTATAGTATGCGTTTTTCCAAGTTCTTTAATTAAACTTCTTATTTCAGTAATTTGCTTTGGATCTAATCCAACTGTTGGTTCATCTAAAATTAGTATTTTAGGCTCTCCAACCAATGCACCCGCAAGACTTGTCCTTTGCTTGTAACCTCTTGATAAATTTTTAATTAATTTCTTTTCAACATCTTTAAGTCCAGTTTCTTCTATAATTTTGTTAACTTTTTCTTTTCTAACTTTTTTATTTACTTTTTTAAGTTCAGCCATATAATTTACAAATTCTTTGACAGTCAAATCTGTGTATAATGGTACACCTTCTGGCATATAGCCAATTTCTCTTTTGGCTTTTTTAGGTTTTTTTAACATATCATATCCATCTATTATAATATCTCCTTCTGTTTGTTCAATAAAACCTGTAATCATATTCATTGTTGTACTTTTCCCAGCTCCATTTGGTCCTAGTAGTCCTATTATTTCTCCCTCTTCTATAGTAAAACTAATATTGTCTACAGCTGTGAAATTTCCATACTTTTTTGTAACATTTTTTAACTCTATCACAAAAACTTCCTCCTCTTTTTTATAAAAATATACACTTTAAAAATAATATCACTTTATTTTTTTAATGTAAAGAATTTCACAAAAAATTTACAAACTGCTATTTCCCTAGATTTGTGTCATCGGTTCCGTGTGTCATTGGTTCCGGGTTTGGTTGACACACTTTTTTTGAAAAAGTGTGTCAACCAAACCCGGAACCAATGACACACGGAACCGATGACACAAAGTGTTTAAAACATAATTTGACAAATTGCAACACTAACTAGCATTCCAACTAAATCTGCAATAAGAGCTGATATTAAAACAAACCTTGTTTTTTTTATCCCCACTGAACTTGTATAAACTGCAATAGTATATAATGTTGTTTCCGTAGATCCCATAATAGTTGATGCAATTAAACCGATTTTACTATCAACTCCATAATTATTCATTATATCTGTTGCAACAGCAATAGAGGCGCTACCAGAAATTGGTCGTAACAATGCTAGAGGCATTATTTCACTTGGGAAATTTATAAGATTTAAAACTGGATTTAATATATTTACAATTGCATCTATTATTCCAGAACTTCTAAGAGCTCCAATTGCAACAAATAATCCTATTAACGTAGGAAAAATACTTAAAACAATGCTTAACCCCTCTTTAGCTCCATCTAAAAAAGTATCAAAAACTTTATTTCTCTCAATTAATCCATAAACAATTATCATTAATATAATAAATGGCATTGCTACATCAGATAGAAAAGTAACTAATTTCATTATTTTTTCCCCTTCTCACTAAATTTTATGAAGAGCTTAGTGGCTGTAATACCCGCAACTGCTGCACATATAGTTGCAATCCATACAGTAAAAATAATGCTAGTTGGATTATTTGACCCCATAGAGCTTCTTATTGCTATTACAGTTGTAGGAATAATTTGTATGGATGCCGTATTTATTACTATAAATGTAATCATTGAATTTGTTAATGTATTTTTATTTTTATTCTCTTTTTGCATTGACTTCATTGCTTTTAATCCTAGAGGAGTAGCTGCATTTCCAAGTCCTAAAATATTTGCTACCATGTTCATTGAAATTTCTTTATGAACATTGCTATTTTCATTAATGTCGGGAAAAAGCCATCTCATCAATGGTCTTAGCATTTTTGTTAATTTATCTATAATAGTGGTTTTACTTGCAATTTGCATAATTCCATTCCATAAACAAATAGTTCCAAGTAGACTAATACTTAAATTAACTGATTCTGATGTACTAGAAAAAATTGATTCATTTAATTTTCCTAAATTTCCTGAAAAAATTGCATAGCCAAATGATATTATTATAAAAATTGGCCATATTATATTTAGCATAGTTATCACCTAAATAATTTTATTCCTAAATTTCCCAGTTAATTCCAGCAAAAAGCCAATTCATTTTAACTGGCTAGTTAAATTTATATAAATTTTCATTGACCTAGAAATTTATTTATGATATATTAAACATATAAAAGGATTGTTTAAATATTTGCATTGAGGAGGAGATATATGAAAGCAACAGGAATTATCAGAAGAGTAGATGAATTAGGTAGAGTTGTTATTCCTATTGAAATTAGAAATAAATTTAATATTAACGAAAAAGATGAACTAGAAATATATGTTGATTCTTCTTCTATAGTATTGAAAAAATTCGAACCAAATTGTGTTTTTTGTGGTAATACAAAAAATTTAGTTGAATATAAAGGTAAATTAATCTGTAATAAATGTGCACAAAAAATATCAGAATTAAATGATAAAGAATAAAAAGTGTCATGTATAAAATTTACTAGACCTAGCTTAATATTAATTAAACAAGGTCTGTGTCATTGGTTCCGGGTTTGGTTGACACACTTTTTTTTGAAAAAGTGTGTCAACCAAACCCGGAACCAATGACACAAATCCCGGAATTATTTACACAATTATTTATCTATAAATTTCATATAAATATCATTTTTGCTAACATTTCTATCTTTAGCAATTTTTTTTATAATTTCTTTTTTATCAAATCCGTAATTTTTGGTAATATTTATAATGCTCATCCAAAGTCATTTCCATTAAATCATTATGATATTCTTTATGCTCAGATCCTTGAATTATTAAAACAACTTCTCCCCTTAGTGTATCCGCAAGTTCAATCAATTCATCTATATCTTTTCTTATAAATTCTTCATGTATTTTTGTAAGTTCACGTGCCAATACTATTTTTCTATCATCAATAATATCTTTCAAGTCTTTTAATGTCTCTTTTAATTTATGTGGAGCCTCATATAAAATAACAGTTTTTTCTTCATTTTTTATTTCATTCAATTTTTGTTTTCTATTATTTTTATTTAATGGTAAAAAACCTAAAAAGCAAAATTCCTTTGTATCAATTCCTGAACAAACTAAAGCATTTATCATTGCGCAAGGGCCTGGAATTGGTATTATTTTTATATTTTCTTCTATACATCTTTTTATAATAATCTCTCCCGGGTCACATATTCCAGGAGTTCCAGCATCTGAAACTAATGCAACATCTTGACCTTGCATCAACTTGTCAATTATTACATCTTGCCTTTCTTCTTCATTATGCCTATGATAGCTAATTAATGGCTTAGATATTTCTAAATGATTCAATAGTTTTAATGTGTGCCTAGTATCTTCAGCCGCAATTAAATTAACTTCTTTTAAAATCCTTATAGCCCTTAAAGTTATATCTTCTAAATTTCCAATTGGAGTTGCAACTACATATAATGTTCCCTTCATCTTTTTAACCTCTCTTATATATATGTACCTAGGAGATTTAATCTCCAAAATACTTTATTTTTTGTTATAAATTTTCAAAATTTCATCTGTATAATTCCCATCTTCATTATACACATATAAAATCTTCTCAAATTTTAAAAATTCTCTTGCATTTTTTATTCCTTTTATCAATACTAAATTAGGTTCCTTATCTATGTTTGGAGCAACAAATTTTATTAGCTTAGGCTCAATTTTATATTTTCTCATTAAATAAATAATTTCGACTAATCTTTCTGGTCTATGAACCATATAAAATTCACCTTTATCTTTTAATAAATTTTTAGAAACTGAAATAAAATCTTCTAATTTCGCTGTTATTTCGTGTCTAGAAATAAGTTTTTTCTCACTATCGTTTTGAATTCCAGTATTCATCTTTTTATATGGTGGATTTGTAACAATTACATCAAAATATCCTTTTGCGTATATATTTTTTAAATTTAAAATATTATCATTTATGATTTCTATTTTATCTTGCAAAGAATTCATTTGAATGCTTCTTTTAGCCATATTAGCAACTTCTTCCTGAATTTCTACGCCCACAATTTTATTTAATTGTGTCTTGCCAGATAATAAAATAGGTAAAATTCCTGTTCCTGTTCCCAAATCTGCAACCTTACTACCTTTTTTGATTTCTTTAGCAAAGTCTGAAAGTAAAACCGCATCTATTCCAAAACAAAATCCATCTGTATTTTGAATTATTTTATATCCTTTAAATTCTAAATCATCGATTCTCTCGTTTTCTTTTAAATTTATTTCCATATTGTTCCCTTTTTCACAATTTAATTTACTTTACATATTATATAACAAATTAGTAAATATTACAAGGAGCTATGGAAATGCCAAATATATATCGTGTAAATATTCCCGAAAATAACGAAAATAGAGGTGGCCCTAATCCACCTCCAAAAAATCATAAAAAGCACAAAACTGATTTCAAAACTATGAAAAATAATACTGTAAAATCTCTAAATGATGTAGAGTATTTTTTGAATAACTTTGGACGTATATTAAAATCAATAAAATTGTACAAATTATTAAAATAACTTATTCTGCTTTTCTAGTATATACTTCGTTAAAAACTTCACTTTCTTGTCCTTCAATTAAAAACTTTACACTATTTACTTCTGTTAATTCTGTCATAGTACAAACTATAGAATTAATTAAATTATCTTTGCCTTTTTCTTGTTCCATATCAAAATTCAAAAAATCTTTTGTTAAGTCTAAAACTAAACTATCTTCTTCTATGTATGTTTTTAATACTTTTGTTCCTTCTGGTATAATTCCCTCTAAACTTTCGTTTTTAGGTCCTTCAATTAGTAAATTCATAAGCTTTTCATATGGAGTATTCATCAAATCTTTTATATCTACTAATCTTGCCTCTGTAGTTAATGTTTTAGTTTCCTTATTTTGAAAATATAAAGTTACAATGGTTTGTCTTGCTTGTTCTTCACTTATTTCCGCTTCTGGTGTATATTCATCACCAACAATTGCTTCATTTTCTTGGTTAGCCTCTTTCAACCATTTTATTGTAAAAAATCCCACTGCAACAATAACAATAGCAATTACACAATAAATAATTTTTATTTTTTTCTTTTCCATAAGTACCTCCTATAAAATTTATTTATTAATGTATATTATTTGTTTGTCCTGTTTATTCCTGTTCTGATTTGATTTCACAAATAAAATTAAAACTTTGTGTCAATGGTTCCAGGTTTTGTGTCATTGGTTCCGGGTTTGGTTGACACATTTTGTGTCAACCAAACCCGGAACCAATGACACAAAACCTGGAACCATTGACACACAAAATCCAACTATTTCCATTTGACAAAATCCCTTTTTCCGTATACAATTAAGGTGAAATTAGTTAGAAAGGACTTAAAATTATGGATACTTTACATGTTGGATTAGATGTTGGTTCAACAACAGTTAAAATTATAGTATTAAATGAAGCAAAAGAAGTAATATATAAAGATTATCAAAGACACTATTCAGATACAAAAAATACTGTATGTATAGTACTAGAAAACTTAATAAAAATGTTTCCAAAAAATACATTTACCCTAGCTCTAACAGGTTCTGGGGCTATGAGTGCTGCAAAATTTTTGGAAGTTAACTTTATACAAGAGGTTGTATCTTGCAAAAGAGCAGTTGAAAAGTATATACCTCAAACAGATGTAGTTATTGAATTAGGCGGTGAAGACGCCAAAATTATATATTTTGATCAGACTATTGAGCAACGTATGAATGGTACATGTGCAGGTGGAACTGGTGCATTTTTAGATCAAATGGCATCATTATTACACACAGACACTGCAGGATTAAATGAACTTGCAAAAACTTACAATACTATTTATCCTATAGCTTCACGTTGTGGAGTTTTTGCCAAAACTGATGTACAACCTTTAATAAATGAAGGTGCAGCAAAAGAAGATATTGCAGCATCTATTTTTCAAGCCGTTGTAAATCAAACAATTAGTGGTTTAGCATGTGGTAGACCTATTAGAGGAAATGTTGCATTTTTAGGTGGTCCTCTAAATTATTTATCAGAATTAAGGAAAAGATTTATAGAAACATTAGATTTAAAGCCAGAAGAAATAATAGTTCCAGATGAAGCTCACCTTCTAGTTGCGAAAGGTGCAGCATTAGATTCATTAAATTCTAATCCTATTACTGTTGATGAATTAAAACAAAAAATAGAAAATTTAAAAATATCTAAAGATAATACAACTAAACCTATTGATCCGTTATTTAATAATGAAGATGAATATAAAGAATTTAAAGCAAGACATGAAAAAGCAAAAGTAACAAGAAAAGATTTAAGTTCATATAAAGGTGATTGTTATTTAGGAATTGACGCAGGTTCCACAACTACAAAATTAGTTTTAATAGATAGAGATGGTAATTTACTTTATTCTTTATATGGAAGTAATGAAGGAAATCCACTAAAAAGTGTTATGAATATGTTAAAAAAACTATATGAAGTTTTACCAGAAACTGCTGTGCTTAGGTATAGTGGTGTTACAGGTTATGGAGAAAAACTTATTCAAACAGCTTTAAATGTTGATTTAAATGAAATTGAAACAATAGCTCACTATACAGCTGCAAAACAATTTGAACCAGATGTTACTGCCATAATTGATATTGGCGGACAAGATATGAAGTACATAAAAATGAAAAATGGTGCAATTGATAATATTATGCTAAATGAAGCTTGTTCATCAGGATGTGGCTCATTTATAGAAACTTTTGCAAAAAGTTTAAATTTAGAAATATCAAAATTTGTAGAAGAAGCAATACAAGCTAAACGTCCTGTAGACTTAGGTTCAAGATGCACAGTTTTTATGAATTCTAAAATAAAACAAGCTCAAAAAGAAGGATATTCAGTTGGAGATATATCAAGTGGTCTTTCTTATTCAGTAATAAAAAACGCTATTCAAAAAGTTATGAAAGTAAGAAATACTGAAACTCTTGGTAATCACATCGTTGTGCAAGGTGGAACTTTTTATAATGATGCTGTACTTAGAGCATTCGAAAAAATTGTTGGTAAAAATGTTGTAAGGCCAGATATTGCAGGTCTTATGGGAGCATATGGTATGGCTTTACTTGCAAAAGAACAACATGAAGCAAATATGGATATGGAATATCGTTCTACAATATTAAAAACAGACGAACTAGATAAATTAGAAATTAAAGTTACTCATACAAGATGTAACATATGTGAAAATCATTGCAAATTAACAATAAATCAATTTAGCAATGGTCAAAAGCACATTTCTGGAAATCGTTGTGAAAGAGGAGCTGGAGTAGTAAATAAAAATAAGAAATTACCAAACTTAATTCAGTACAAATATAAAAGATTATTTGATTATAAACCCCTAGAAGAAAAAGATGCCCCTCGTGGGACTATTGGAATTCCAAGAGTATTAAATATGTATGAAGATTATCCATTCTGGTTTACATTTTTAACAAACCTTGGTTTCCGTGTAATAATTTCAGAAAAAAGTACAAGAAAAACTTATGAAAAAGGCATGGAATCTATGCCATCTGAATCTGTATGTTATCCTGCAAAACTATCACATGGTCATATACAAAGCCTACTAGAAAAAGGAATTACTACAATCTTTTACCCTTGTATGCCTTATTCTAGAAAAGAATATGAAAAAGCAAATAATCATTACAATTGTCCAATAGTTATTTCATACTCAGAAGTTTTAAAAAATAATGTAGAAGGCCTAAAAGACGCAAAAGTAAAATTTATAAATCCATTTTTACCATTTGATAGCAAAAATCTAGCTAAAAAAATAATGGAATTAGATGAGTTTAAAGAATATAACTTCACAAAATCAGAACTTATTGAAGCAGCAAATAAAGCTGAAGTTGAATATCAAAAATGTAAACAAGATATTAGAAATAAAGGACAAGAAACTGTTAAATATATAGAAGAAAATGGTTTAAAAGGAATAGTTTTAGCAGGTCGTCCATATCATGTAGACCCTGAAGTAAATCATGGAATTGATACTCTTATTACATCTCTTGGTTTATGCGTACTTACAGAAGATAGCATTTGTGGAAATACAGAAGTATTACGTCCTATAAGAGTTGTAGATCAATGGGTATTCCATTCAAGACTTTATGCTGCAGCAGACTTCGTTGGAAAACATGATAATTTAGAACTAATACAATTAAATTCTTTTGGGTGTGGTGTTGATGCAGTTACAACTGATCAAGTTGAAGAAATATTAACTAGTTTTGGAAAAATGTACACACTAATAAAAATAGATGAAGTAAATAACTTAGGTGCAGTTAGAATTCGTATACGTTCTTTACTTGCAAGTATGAATAAAAGATTAGCAGAGAAAAAACAAGAAAAATCAGATGGTAATTATGCTGCTAACAGAAAAATCTTTACAAAAGAAATGAGAAAAGAATATACAATTCTAATTCCACAAATGGCACCAATACATTTTGAATTACTAGAAACAGCTGTAAGATCATGTGGATACAAAGTAGAACTTTTAAGAGAATGTACACCAAATACTGTAGAAACAGGCTTAAAATATGTAAATAATGACGCATGCTATCCATCAATACTAACAACAGGGCAATTTATAGAAGCACTTCAATCTGGTAAATATGATCCAGACAGAACTGCAATTATAATGTCTCAAACTGGTGGTGGATGTAGAGCTACAAATTACATTGGCTTTATCAGAAAAGCCTTAAAAGATGCAGGTTTTTCTCAGGTTCCAGTTATTTCATTTAACATGGTAGGAATGGAAAAAATGCCTGGATTTAAACTAACAGTTCCATTAATTCAAAGATTACTTAGATGTATTGTATATGGTGATTTATTACAAAAAATGCTAACAAAAAATAGAGTTTATGAAGTAAATAAAGGCGAAACTCAAGCTCTTTATGAAAAGTGGATGGAAAAATGCAAACATCTTGTAGAAAAGGCATCAAATAAGCAATTTAGGCAAAGTATTTATGATATAGTAGATGATTTTGAAAAAATAGAATTAGACACTTCTATTGTAAAACCTAGAGTTGGTATAGTTGGTGAAGTATTAATTAAATATCATCCATTTGGAAATAATTTTGTGGCTGACTTATTGGAAAAAGAAGGAGCCGAAGTAATATTACCTGATTTTATGGGATTTGTTAAATTTATGGCAACACATAAAATAACATTTAACTCATTATTAAACACAAATAAAACTTCTGCAAAAATAAGTAAAGTAGCAATAAAACTAATAGATTTATTGGAAAAAGATTTAAAATTAGCTCTTGAAAAATCAAACAAAAATTATTTGCTACCTTGCGATATATGGCATTTAGAAGCACAAGTTAAAGATGTTTTATCTATTGGTAATCAGACTGGAGAAGGTTGGTTTCTAACAGCAGAAATGATTGAGTATATTGAAAATAATATTCCTAATATTGTTTGTGTGCAACCTTTTGCATGCTTACCTAATCATGTTGTTGGAAAAGGAGTAATTAAGACAATAAGAGAAAAATATCCAAATGCTAATATTTCTCCTGTTGACTATGACCCAGGTGCAAGTGAAGCTAATCAAGCTAATAGAATTAAGCTTATGATGACTGTTGCTAAAGATAATTTAAAGAAAAATCAACTAGAAATTAATAGTTTAAATAAAGAAAATGAAGGAAATGTTTCAACAAAAACAGAAATTAATGTGTAAAACATATGGCAAAAAATAAAATAATGGAGGATAATCTTTGAAAAATTACTATGAAATATTGGAGATAGATCAAAAAGCTTCACAAGAAATAGTAGAAAAAGCTTATAAAGTATTAATAAAAAAATATCATCCAGATTTACAATCAGAACCAAAAGAAAAAATTAAATGTGAAGAAAAAATAAAAGAAATAAATGAGGCATATGATACAATAAGTAATTCTCAATTACGTGCAGAATATGATAATAAACTTGTAGAAGAATACAATAAATTGCATAAAAATCAGCAATTTAATCAATCTCAACATCAACAGCAAAATTATTCTACTGAGCCACAGCATTATTATTCTAATGTGCAACAAACTGGGCAAGCTAGACAAGCTCAACAGGCTCAACAAGCGCAACAGAATCAACAGGCTAGGCAAGCCCAACAAGCACAACAAGCTTACTATCAAGAAGAATTGAAAAGACAGGCTCAGTATCAACAACAATATAGAGATGCTATAAACAAGGCTTATCATGATGCTTATATTCAAGATTTAAAAAATCGTGGTTATAAAATAAGATATAAGAAAACCTTTGGTGACTATATACGTTCATTAATTTCTATATTAATTACTATTGGAATTATTTTTTTAATAGTTCAATTACCGTTTGTTAAAAATTGGTTATATGAGTTATATATGAATAATGTAGTAATCAAAAGCATTGTTGATACATTTATAAATATATTTAAATAATATCAATAGTTCCGGTTTGTGGCAATGGTTCAGGGTTTGGTTGTGTCAACCAAACCCTGAACCAATGACACAACCAAACCCTGAACTACTACACACAAACTATTGTGCATCAAATGACATTGTAAAATTCGTGTCTTCATCTAATCTTATTATAATAGTCATATACTTATCTGAAAATTCTTCTCCATCCACATTAAGTTCAAGTTTTGCAGTATAAGTATTTCCCTCGTTAGACACTTGCATAGACTCAATACTATAATAGCCTGGATATTTTGATTGCATAAATTTTGAAAAATCATTTAAAGTAGTATAATTATTTTTCTTGAATTCATCATTTAAATATTCATATGCAAATTTATAATCCTTGCTATTTAACATTTTTATCCATCTTCTTATGTTATATTTTACTTTTTGTTCATCATTATATTCGTTATATTCTTTTATATCCCTATCAAACATAATAATATAGTTATCAATTTTTACTTTATATTTCATTGTTCCAGTTATTTCAAATTCATACCAATTTGAATATTGGTCTCTTAAAAATATTTTTGAACTATCATCATCAACTTTAAAACTTTTTGGTGTTATTCCAATTAAATGATCTCTATTATTTTTTACATATTGCTGAAATGCATCATAACTACCAAATCTTTTAGCTTTATAATCGTCATCTAAATATTGATAAGCTATTTCTGGTTTTATAATCATTAATCTTTTTATATTTTCGAATAATTTTTTATAGTTATATTGATCATCTACTTTTTGATATGCAAATGTATTATTATCGTTTTTTGCTATACTATCTAATTTAACTGGCTTAATTTGGCTTATATTAGAATAATTTCCGTTTAATATTTCAGCAGAAAATGTTTTTTCTTGAGTATCTAAATTTACAATAAAATATATATCGCCTTTATAATTTAAATCTATATTAGATAATATACCATAGCCTTTATAAGATACTACTCTTCCTTCTGTTGCCCTTTCTATATTAACTGGGGTAAATATAACTTTTTCTTTTAATGTTTTTACATTATCGGTGGCTTTTGTACTTGTTAAAGATTTTATTATTTTTTGAATTTGTTCATTACTTGTAGTTTGAATCTTTTTTCCGTTTGAATCATTTGAATAATAACTTGAACTTGAAGTGTTTATTGTATCTAAATATAGCGACATACAATTAGTAACTGTGTAAAATTCATCATATCCTACATCAGAAGAAAAATCTGGTGGAACATTTGTATATTTTTCATTTTCTTTTTGATCGATTTCTTCTTGATTTATTTCTTCTTGATTAAGAACATTTTCTTCCAAATTATTTTTGTCTTTACTATCGTTTTTTTCTTCTATATTATTTGTTTTCATTAATAGTAAACTAATAATAATGATACTAACAATTAAAATAGCAAATATAATAATAAACCATTTATTGCCTTTCAATTACTACACCTTCTTTCTCTATTCTACTGCCAAACATGCTCATACCAATTTAAGCAACTAGCCAATTTTTCTAAATCTGTCCATCCATATGTTGGATCTCCCTTCCAAGGGTCATGTAAATATACCTTATCTTTTCCATTTTCACTCTTGTAATCCAAAAGAACTAATGAATGTCCTGCAAAATAATGAGTTCCATTGTCAGTAACTAAATTTCTTCCTTCTACTCTTATATGTATTGCTTCTCCTTGTTTTAAATATGTTTTTATATCACTTGCTTTTACGTTAGATATTCTTTCATAATTACAATTACCATATTGTTTCCATGTGTATTGTTGTGCAGATCCGTGAAAACCAGGTAACTGATTTGGAGTATATTTAGAACCAAATCCGCTCATTATAGTTGCTTGTGAACATACCCAACAGCCTGAATCCCAGTCCCATGCTCCGCCATCATTTTGGTAATACTCTGTAAATGTTCTTCCTGAACATGAAGATTTATAATATCCCCTTATTCCTGCAGTAGAACTAGTTTGTTCACTTCCACCTTTAGGGCTAGATGGTCTTTTCTTACCCTTATAATCCTTATAATATTTATTCGCATTATTTACTCTCTCATTTACTGCAGAGCTATCACTTCTTTCAAATAATCCTTCAAAGGCTTTGGTTGCCGTCTCAACATCTGTAGCATTTTCCCAATCACTTTTAGTATAGCCATAACTTCCACTTAACTGATAGGTAGCATATCCATTTGCTTCTCCTCCACCTGGAGTAAGTTCTCCTATCAAATATAAAATTTGAGTTTCTTCATCAGTCCATTCAACTCCTCTATCTTTGGCAAATTTCTTTAAATTCTCTAATCTGTCACCAAGCCACTGACACAACCCACTTGCACCACTGCTAGAATTAACAGCACTTGTATTAAAACCACTTTCTTGCTCTATATTTCCCATTACCGCAGCTGCTGCAACTTCGCTATATCCAGCATCTCTTAATGCCCACCATACTCTATCTTGTATAGTATCTCCAACTAATCCGTTATCAAAATCTTCTCCATTTGCACTAGCATCTATTCCTGTTAAGCATAGAAAGAAAGCAACTATGAATAAAACAAAAATTAATATTGCTATTACGATAATAGGTAACAATTTTTTTCCCATTTTTTGTCTCCTTTCTTGCTATTTACAAATTTCCTTTTATATTGCTCGCTTATCTCACTATCTTATATATCAAATGATATGCTAAATTTATCATCATCCAATAGTTCTACAGTAAATCTTTTTACGACATTTTCCTTGCTATTATCTTTTTCATCAGAAATCCTTGTAGTTATTTTATATTTTTTATTTCCATTAGCTATTTCTGTATATGTAAATGAATTATACTCAAACAAATTATTTAAAATATAATTTTTAAATTCATTTTCTGTAGAAAAGTACTTTGCTTTAAAATCCTTATTTAAAACATTGTAAGCAGATGTATAATCTTGTCTATTAAGCATTTGTTTAAATTTTTCTAAATTCATTTGTGCTTTGCTTTTATCTTCTTTTTGGCTGTATTGTTTTAAAAATATTTTATCATCTAGTGTATATTGATCTAATAAAACTGTATATTCCATAGGTTTTGTTTCTTTAAATATATAACAGTTACCGAATGTATCTTTGCATATATACTCTTTATATTCATCAAAAGTCTCTATTTTGTATTGAAGCAATAGACTTTTTTCAATATCTTCTGAATTATTTTTTACATAAGTTGCAAATTTTTCATAATTTCCAAATCTCTTATTTCTATATTCTTCATCTAATAACTCATATGCTTTTTGTGTATCATATATCATTTCTGTAATATACTGTTTAAAATAAAATGTCATTATTTCTTTATCTCCGAAATCCATTGGCTATTTCTATCTTATTGTATTCGTTTAATTTTATATTAGAAATTTCGTTTTCAATTGCTTTATCAACTTTTATATTATTATAATCACTATAATCTATGTACTTTTTATAAACTTCTCCCATTGGTGCTAAATCAAAAGTTTTATTTGTATCATCTATATTAATTACTAAATTGAATTCTTTTTTACTTTTGTTCTCTTTGTTTAAAATATCTCCATAAACAAAATATGTTGTTATAAATAATTTAGATTCATATCTTGCTACCTTATTAATTTTATATCCATAAGCATAATTAACTTTTGGTAATATTTCACTATTGCCATTTTTTAAATAATCATTTATTAAAATATTTTTTAGTGCTTCGCTATTATTTTCATTTAAATATTTTAAAAATATATTTATAGCATTACTTAAAGTTGTAAAAGTAGATGCTGACTTCGTTTCTTCTAATTCATAATTGGGTTTTGCTAGGTTATTACCAAATAAATTTTCATCAATATTACCATTTTCTTGAGAATTATTTATGTTATTAGCTATTAAAATGTAAATTAGAATAATAATTATTATTAATATTGTAAAAATTATTAATTTTAAATTCTTCATTTATTGTCCTCCTACTTTTTATCAACTAATAAGTAATTTCCTCTATCTCCTCCTGCATTAGCAATATTTTGTATTGTAGTATAATTGCACATTTCATGGGCCCATGGATCACCAACAAATATATTTCCACTTTCATCAAGCCCCAATAATGTTACGAAATGTTTATTTTTTGAATAATCATATGAATTACCATCATTAAGTACCATCGTACCGCCTATATTGTAAATTACTGGCTTTCCTGACTTTAAGTGATTAATTATATTTTCTGATGCTTGATTGTCCCAACCAGTAAATGAACCTGTTAGTCCATATTCTCCTAAATATTGAGGAAATACTCCACGATCTACATACGTCAATCCATAACCACTACATTTGCTTGCTATTGTCCTTGGAGTTTCTCCACTTTTATATCCAGATACTACAATTGCAATTGATGTTACTCCACATCCAGAATTAGCAATAGTTCCATCACCATAAGGATCATTATAGTCTCCTTGAACAAATAGCGTATATGTTTTTCCAGCATATGTATATGTTTCTCCATTTATAACACCAGAATTTTGAGGTAATGTTTCTGCAACTGCAGAATATAAATTATCTAAATATCCTTTAACACCATTTTCCCATTCTGTTCCAGCAAAATGTGGCGCAATTTGTGAAACTGAATATTCACCATGTGCAAAAAAGAAATAATCATGTTCTGTCATAAAAATTCCAAATTTTTGTACAGCTTCATTGTAACTATCATACCAACACCATGTATATCCTCCTCCTGAACATGTTTTACCACTATCTCCGTTATATTTAGGTCCATATGATATACTCATCCAATTATGAGCATCTGGATCTATAGACTCCCAATTTGTTCCACATGTTGATTCTTTTTGAGCAATTGCAAGTATAAAAGCAGCATTAACCTTATATTTATTTTGTACATCTACTATATCATCAAGTACAGACATACAATTTTCTTGCATTTGTCCAGAATAACATGTTTCTATCGCAGTCTTTAATTGCTCTTTCGTTAAAGCTGGCATTGCACCTTCTTCATCAATTTTAACAATATAATCGCCTAAATTTACATAATCCGAGTAATCTCCAGAGAAAGAACTAGCACTAGAAGTAATTGAATTAGTAATGCCAAAAATAATTCCTAATATTAATACAACTACAATTGCAACAATTAATGCTATTTGTTTTATATATTTCATCTAAATCACCTCTTTTGGTCTTAATCAATATTAAGTCTTATATCATGTCCATTATCTACAGTTATTTCGTAATATTCTACATCAGTTGATAAATCTATTTTTCCTGTGCTTAACATATCATTAAACTCTATTTTATATTTATATTTAGAATTATTTTGTTTTTTTATTGAATATCCTTTATCCTTAATAGCTTTTTTTACACAATAATTATTTGTAAAATCTTCTAGTGTTGGATACGAATTTTCTTTACATTCCTCTGACAAGTATGTATATGCTTTTTCATAATTTCCAGATGTACAATTATTTAAAAATTCTTTAATAACATTTTCGCAATTTCTATTTGTTAGCTCTACTGTGCCATCTGTTTGAATTACTACTTCATTTTTATATTTTGATTGTTCATTCTGTCCCTGTTTTTCATACGCGTCATTGGCAGTTCTTATTATGCTATATCCAAATAATATGAAGAAAATTATTCCTACTATTTTTATTTTATTTTGACTTATATATCTTATTATGTTGTGCATAGCATGTCTCCTTTTATAAAAGGGCATATTGTGTATTTATACATATGCCCTTTATTGTTTTATTTTTCTTTAGACTGTAATTTAGCAATAGTGATTTAAGAATTTTTAGAATAATTTGATTATTTTGTTGTTTTTTTACTATCATTTCCTGCTTGTTTCCAGTCAGAACCAACAGCTGCATAGAATACCTTCTTAACAGCATCTTTCTTTGAACGAACATTATCAACATCTAACGTTCTATCAAATTCTGCCTTTTTCTTCTCATCTGTAGTATATGATTTGCCAAATGAATTAGTCATTTGCATAATGTCTACTACATTTTCATGCTTTTTACTATTACCTTCAAATCCAGCTTCTTTTCTAAGATCTGCATAATTGTTACTATGTTCTATTGCTAATCCTCTAATAATCTTATCTTGATCATATACTTTATGACTTTCATAATCATATATATCTTTATATAATTCTTTTTTGCTCTTTCCAGAAACTTTCTCTAGATCTTCACCATTTTGTATCATGTATTCATTTAAAATTTGGTCATATCTCTTCTTCTCTGCTTTAGTTATATGCTCTCTTCCATATTCTTGAGCTGTATTTGTTCCAAACATTGCATCTTCTGCTTCTCGTTTATCCATTTCAGCTTCTTTATGTATTGTATAAATATCTTTAACGTCATTAACTGTATTTTTTACTCCTCCAGCTACATAGCTAGCAGCTCCAGTAACAGTTCCAACAGCACCTTCTGCTAAATTATATACATTTTTTCCTACTGCACCTCCGGCAACAAATCCAGCTCCTGCTCCTTGCATAGCTCCTTCTAATCCTTTTCCAGAAGCAATTCCAGTTGCAATACCAACACCAGCACCTAAAGCACTTCCTGCAATTTTTAATCCGTTTCTTGCTACAAACTTTGTGGCTCCAAATCCTCCTTTAATAATTCTTCCTCCTATTCTACCTGCTGCCTTTAATCTTTTTCCTGCATACTTCTTTCTAATTGCCTTCTTAATCTGTCTCTTTGGTGCTCCAGCTTTCCATTTTTCTGCTGCTCCTGATATGCCTCTTCCAATATCTGATGCTACAGCTCCTCCTAGTTTTCTAGTAAATCTACCTGCTGAACTTAATTTTTTATGTTTATTAGCCCATTGATCTCTACTCTCTTGTTTATTAAATTTTTTTAAATCTTTAGCAGATTTTAGTCTTATTTGTTTCTGTTGTGCTTTTTGAAGTTTGATTTGACGTTGTTTATCCTTTTCTTTTTGTTTTTGTTCAGATGCTTCTTGTTTTCTGAATTTATTTAAATCTTTCACTCCTTGTATTCTCTTCTTTTTAGCATCTCTCTTCATCTTAAATTCACTATTATTGTATGTATCTCTAATTAATCTTCCTACTTGTGAACCTTTGTCTTCTGATGGTTGTTCATCTGAAGTATCCAATGGTGGATTATTATTTCCTCTATCTAATGATGATTGAGATTTTTCTTCATTATCAGAATCTTTATTATTAGCACTCATTCCAAGCCCTGCTGCACCAGCTCCCAAAGCTGTAGCAGCACTACCTGCATTTCTAAGTGGACTATCTTCAGGCAAGGTTTTACTACGTTCACCACTATCTTCATTTCCATCTCTTAATGATGCTAATTCCTTATTATTAGCTTCTCTAACTTTAGGTTTTTCTTCTGATGAATTATCTGAGCCAGAAGACTTTCCTCCTCCGGAGTTTTTTGCCCCAGCCCCAATAGACATTGGTTTAGCCATCTTATTCATAGCATTCATTGCTAAAGCTCCAGCGGCAAAATTTCCAAATCCCCCATCTGCTTTTGATTCAACTCCAAATAGACTCTTAATAAATTGTTCTGCAGGAATTAAGAATCCAATTGCAACAATTGCGTATAGTGGAGACTGAATAGCAAGAGTAAGTGCAGATGAAACAATCATTGAATATATTATTAAATGTATTGGTTGTAATACCATCGTCATTACATATTCTTTAAACCATTTATTAAATGCTTGAGATTTACCATCTCCTAATTTATCTATTGGGTATGTAATAGCTACCAATGGTGAAATCATTGTATAAAACGCAATATACAAAAGCCTTCTTAAATATTGTATAGTAAATGAAACTGTATATACAACAAGTACTAAATAAATTATAGTATATGCCCATGCATCCCATCCATCAGTTGATTGAGCTAAAAATCTCATAACCCCTGTAAAGTTAGATCTAAAGATTTCATTATTATAACTTATATAAACACTTCTATTAATATCATTAAATAATACATTTACACGATTTACAATCATTATAGTTGCTGACATAATAAAATGCATTACAAATACTAACACTAACGCAATTATCCAATCTCTAATAGTTTCTTTATATTTAGCCTTATCTTCTGCTGTAGAACTAATTAAAATTCTTATACCTAAATATACTAGTATTGAAAGTAATGCTACTACTGCTATATTTCTAAACGCTAAATACCAACTACTAATTGTATCTTTTAATTCTCCTGCTATAGATTGACTTTTTTCATCTGCAGTATCTTTACCTCTTCCAGACTCTACTACAGAAATAAAACCATTTGGATTTAAAAAATTGACATCAAGCATAGCTATATTGTTTCCAAATATATTTTCTGGGCAATATAATAAGTTTGGTATTTCCCAATAATCAGAACCCGAAAAGACAGCTCCCTCTGCCATAGTACCTGGTTTAACATAAATTATCACATCATCTCCAGAAGAATCTATACTTATATTATCCATATCATCAGATTCACTATCTCCATAAGGTGATTGTTGAGTAATTGAAATATTATTTCCATCTGCATCTTTGTTAAACCATGATTCGTTACCCAGGGCCTCACTACTTATCATGGCAGTTCCAAATCCTGCAGTTCCAAGCATAAATTTATTTAATGCTCCCATAACCAAATCTCCGCCACCTGCTAGAATTTGTGCCATAGCAATAGCAATATTATTTCCTAACTCTTTCCAATCAACATCTTCAAAAATATCTAAAGCATAAGACTTAACTGGCATAGCAAATTGAAATAATAATATAAATACCGTAAGTACTATTATAAATTTTTGCCAAATCTTTTTTTCCGTAAATATTTTCATAATTTCTCCCTTCTTAAAGGTTAATTAAATCTATCTTCTTTCTTTTACTAATTTATTTAAGTTTGTTTCAACAAATTCAAATTCCTTCGCTGTAGGAACAATTTGTAAAATTGCAGTATCAGAACCTACTTTTAGCAAGCCTTCACCTTTTAAGCATGTAACTAGAAATCCAGCTTCTCCTTCACTCAATTTAAATACTTCTTTTAAATATTGAATTTCAGATTTATCTTGTGCTAAAAATAACTTTGTATCTGAAGATGTTAGAACTGCTTGTGCATTAGGATTTTCATAAAAATCCTGAAATCTTTGTGAAATTATAGCTAGAGAAACATTTCTTTTTCTTGCACGTCTAGCCATTGTATTTAAGAAGTCAACTGCTTCTGGATATGGTAATAACATCCATGCCTCATCAACTAAAACTCTCTTCTTCTTAGCTTTTTTCCTATCTTCACTATTTTTCTTAACGTATTTTTCCCAAATCCAAGAAAGCAAAATTTGTTGTGCAAGCGGTCTTGCAAATCTTTCTTCTAATTGAGAAATATCTAAATTTATAAATGGAATATCATCTAATAAATCAAAAGTAGATTGGCCATCAAAATAAGCCATTTGTCCATTAAATTCTCTTATATATTGTTTCATAACTTTTAACAAATAACTATAATGATAATTATAATCTGGATTTATATTTTTTTTGGCCTTTGCCTCTATTCTTTTATACCAACTTCCAATGGTTGGCATTGGCTTTTTATTTCTATATAAATTATTTCCTTGTCCAAATGTTTCTCCTGTATAGAGACTTGCTGGATCACTAGTAATTCCTAAATCTGAATATTCTTCAGCTGCTGCTTCTGCAATTAATTGCTTTGTAAGTTCGTTTACTTCTGGACTTCTTGTACTACCTTTTGCCATTGTAAGCAATGCTTGTGTTACGTCTTCTACCTTATTTTCTACATTAAGAACCACTCTATCTCTACCAGTAATTTCATCTTTTACATTTTCTGGCTCTATATCAAAAACATTTATAATAGTAGATGAACTAGGACTTATCTTTACATTAATTCCCCCTAAACTTTCTGCAACTATAGAATATTCACCTTCAGCATCTAGTGCCAAACTTTCTATTCCCATTAAAACTGCAGATCTAGAAACTAGTGTTTTCATTGTAACAGATTTACCAGCACCAGACTTAGCAAATATAACCATATTATAATTTGTAAGTGATGGGTGAAAATTGTCAAATAATATTGGAGTTCCTGTTTGTTTATTAAATCCTATTGGTACTCCTGTATCATGTCCAACTTCTGAAGTTGTAAATGGAAATACTGTTCCCATTGAGCCTCTATCAAACGCATGTGTTTTTTTAACTTTATCATTCATTAATGGAAGATTACTTTTAAAAGCATCTTCTTGAATTCCCCATGCACTTTTTATACCTACTAGTGACTTAGACATTTCTGTTGAAAGTAATTTTGTTAATCTATCTAACTCTTCTAAATTAGAAGCAAATATAGTAGCAACAACTGATGCCTCATACATTTTATTAAATCCTGCAGCAATTTCATCTCTAAGAGCTTCTGCTTCAAATCTTTTTTGTGTTAAAACACTCTCTCTATTTATATTTCCTCTATCTGCAGCTACAAGTCTTTCAGTCTCTAACTCATTAATTGTCTTATTTAATTCATTTTGTGATTTTTCCTCTGATATTGGATTTATATATATTGAAGTGTTTATATCTCCGAAAAGATATAAATCCCTAAATAATTCTGGAAAAGTACACATACGTGGTAAAGTAGAAATGAAAAAGCTTCTTGCAAATCTATTTACTGTTGAAATTATTTCTAAATGATCTATTTTTGATGCATCAATCCCAGCTGGAGCTATCAACTCTTTTATTGTAGTTTCTTTTAAAAATGATTGTTGTTCTTGTCTACTTTTTATTATCTCTTCTTGTTCTTTTTGTTTTTTCTTTGACTTGGACATTATCGGTTCCTCCTTCTTGTGTTTTTCTCTCTTCTTCCAATTCTTCAATTGCCTTTTCTGCTATTTTTTCTCCTACATAAGATTTATTTTCATCTAATATCATTTGCGCCATCTTATTAACTAAATCTTCTAAAGTTTCTTCTTTTTCTTCTGCTTTTTGTTGAGGTCTTGATTTTATTTCATTTATTTTTTTATTTGCCAAATCGATTGCTCTTTCATTAATTTCTTCATCTAATACTTTTAATTTTTTCTCAAAAACATCTGGAGCAGTTGAATATAGACTATCATATTCTGCTCTTAGAGCTTTATCTAATCCGAACACATCTGCCTCTTCTCTGTTATATGACATATATAATAATTCTATTAATTCATTTGAATTTAATATCTTTCCAGCAACAGAACATGCTGAAAGTGTAGAAATAACTGATTGAGCTTTTGTATACAATTCTGAAAAAGCCATATTTCTTATTTCTTCTAAACTATAATCTCCATCTTCTTCTGAATAATATGGAATTACTATATAATATTTTTTTGTTAAAACATTTTTATTTAAGCTCATCCTTTCAGTATTTGCAATAATATCTCTTCCATATTCTAATAGGTTTCTGTTTCTAGTTAATTCAAAAAATTGCTTCTTCATTTCATCTTCGCTATAAGCTTCACTTTCTTTCATCATTGTATATTCTCTTTGCAATTTGTTGAATCTGTCCTCTACAATTTTTACTCTATCTTTATATGTTTGAATACTTTTTTCTAAATTCATTGTTCTAGTTTGTATGTATATTTGAATAGGATGTCTTAAAGTATTTAAGAATTGTTGAAATCCTTCTTCAACAGAATTTTTTTCCATTTTTGACATTAAATCATAATTAACACCTTGACATTCTACTACTATTAAATACCTTTTTCCATTTTTTTGTATAATCATATTATCTTGTACAGTTTCAAATTCCATAAAATCAAAAATAGATTGTTTTGTGTACAATGATGGCTTTGCTTCAGATCCTTTTTTAGAATTGACCTTAGAAGCTTTTTGATCCTTTATAATATCTTTATTGGGCTTTGATTTATTATTTTTTTCACTAAATCTTATAACAACATAAATTACACACAGTATAAATAATATACATATTAAAACTGCAAGAATTACTGTTAGCATTTGAGAAATTTCCATCTATTTATCCTCCTTTTTTTCTTTAGTATTTATACTTAAATTTTCTGGTTTTTCATATAAATATATTTTATTTCCATTTCTTTTAAATTTTATAGCTCTTTTTATTACATCATCTATATTTTCTCCACCTGTTTTTTTGGTAATTTCGAATGCATTTGTATCTGGCATTTTAAATGTTCCTATTAAAAAACCAAGTAAACCAAGTATTCCCATCATAACGTAACCCACAATGTCTAGCCCTATCATACCAAATAAAAGCATAAAGAAAAATCCTACTCCAATTCCTATTGCTGTATATACTAATGCTTTTTTTGAAAATATAAATAAAATTCTGCCCTCACCTTTTACGTTCCTTGGTACTTGATATGTTCCCATTGTGGTATACCTCCTAATAAAAATACTCATCTAATATAATTATAACAGATTTTTATACATATTTAAATGCTTTTTGACAAAAAAATGTAAAAAAACACAAATTTAACAAACCTGTAACAGGCTTGTAATATGGTTTTTGTGTTTTTCGTTTACATATTTCTTTTATTGTATACTTTTGTTTTATCATTTGCTAACGGATATAAGGTTTTGAAGATTTGAATATTTTTTTTCAAATATTTAAAAAACAAAAAGAATGAGATTATAAATAATCTCATTCTTTTTGTTTTAGCTATTATTTTTGTTCATTCCATTGAAGAATCCGTTTTATTTAGCTCCATTCATTCCATTGAAGAATCCGTAAATTGCTTCTGCAAATACTGATGCTGCGAAAATTAAAGCTGCACCAACTATGTAAGGAATGAATGTCTTTTTGTATTCTGATTTTTCTTCTGCACTACCCATCATGTATTTAATACCTAGTATAATTAATACTATTACAGATAGTACAACACCAACTGTTCTTAAGATACCAATTATATTTTGACCCACATCTACAATTTGTGTTGAGTCTGGATCTTTTCCTACTAGGTTTCCTGGTGTAATTTCAGCAAATACATTTGTTGCTATAGAAACAATTGCAACTGCTATTACTAAAATATAAGCTAGTTTTTGGATTTTTTTGTTCATTCTTTTTTCCTCCTTTTATTATTTTTTATTTAAAATATCATGTATCATGAAAATTTTAATAACACATTATCATTTTTATTATAACACTTTTTGTTTAATTTTGCAACATTTATGTGTAAATATTACTTTTTTACTATTTATTAGCATATTACTCTACTCAAAATTTTTCATTATATCATATATTATTTGAGGTATTAAAGATAATGTAAATACTAAAAATGCTCCTATAATATATGGTTTCATTGTTTCCTTGTATTGTGCTCTTTCTTCTAGACTTGCCATCATGTATTTTATTCCTATTCCCATAAGAGCTACTACAGAAGCAACAACACCTATAGTTCTTATAATTCCAATTATACCCTCTGCTTTTGTTTTCAATGAACTCATTTCTGTTTCATTTTTGTAGGCATTTAAATCACCTAAGTTCAAATCATCTTTTCCGTATGAAATACTAGGTATAATTAATGTTAAGATTAATAAAACAGGTAATATTACAATTAAATATTTGTTTATATTTTTTGTCATATCAATTTCCTCCTTGTCTTATGTTTATATTCCTTGCATAATTGTTACAACTAATTTCCAAATTCCAAATGCTCCAAATACTACTGCACATCCTATTACGTATGGTATTAGTAGCTTTTTCGCGTCTGCTCTTTCTCCAACTGGTGCTAACATTAATTTTACTCCTAATATTAATCCTATAATTACTGATATAATTACACCTAGCCCAAAAAGTATACTATATAGAGTTTGAGAAAAACTTTGTAGCTCATCTGTTTTCATATATTCGATTCTATTTCCATCTGTAATGAAACTTTCTGCATCGTTTATTACATCATCTGGTCCACTTGTTGCTACTGCTGTGTTGTTTTTTGGTTCTACGTAAATTGTATCTTTGTCTTTGTCTATTTTAGGATTATCACTTTCTTGTGCTTTTTTCCTATCTATATCTTCATTAGATGTATTTTCTTCGTATTCTTTTATCATCTCTTCATCTGTTTTATTAGTTTTATTTTCCCATGCTTCTTTTAATTTATTTTTCTCTTCTTGGCTAACTCCATATCTTGCTCCATAAACAGTTCTATATTGATTTATCTGTGACTCGCTATAATTTAGCTTTGTATTATAATCATCTAAAATATATACATCTCCACCGTACACTGGTTTTTTTTCTGCATAATCATATGCCGCCTGTAATTCTTGTTGTACAGATAGTAGAACCCCATCATATTGTTTTGTTGTGTCATACTTAGTTATACTTTTAAATGCTGAAAGTGCTCTCTTAGTCCCATCTATTGTTTGGTTTGTAGAATCTGTATCATCAGTATTTTTATCTGATGCATTAAATGTTCCTATTTCTGTTCTGCATATTTCTACACTGTGGCATGATATAGCTATATAATTACTATCATTTTCATCCGCAATTGTTTTATATGAGACTCCTTTTTTTGTAATATAATTTACCATTTTATGTAATCCGTGTAACCAATAATATCTAACACAAAAATTTTGAGCAATACCTGATTTTATAACATAAACATCTCTATTTTCAGCGTCATTGTTCCAAAGGGTGTTTTCGTATAATTTTAATCTATTATAAGAAGTTGCATCATAATCATTACCGCCATATAGAATCATTGCCTGTATGGAAATTAGACACATCGTTCTTAGAATGTGCATTTAAATACCCTTTTAATGGATTATCCTTGGCATAAACATAATTACAATTTATATAACTTATAATTTGTAAAATGAATAAAAAAATCAAAACAATACATATTTTTTTCTTCATTTATATCACTCTCCATTCTAAAACATAATAATATTTTAAAACTCTCTACTTTAATTATACTCTAATTTTTACCAAAAATCAACAAATTTGTAATAAAAACCGCTTATATCTAAAAAGGCAGAAAAAATTTTTAAAGAATTTTTTCTGTCTTTTTTGGCGTAGGTGAGAGGGTTCGAACCTCCGCGCCCCTTACAGGACCTACAAGTTTAGCAAACTCGCCCCTTCACCACTTGGGTACACCTACATAAATATATAAAATTTTATAAAAAAAATGGCGGAGAGGGTGGGATTCGAACCCACGGTACGCTATTAACGCACGCCAATTTTCAAGACTGGTGCCATAAACCAACTCGACCACCTCTCCGTGTCTTATTAGGACAATTATTAATATAGCATATTTAGATATGCCTTGTCAAGATTTTTTTCGAAATTTTTCACTTGTATTTTATGGAAATCAATCTGCCAAAAAGCATTATAGCTTTTGGCAGATTTCAATTTACTATTTTATCAAATCTAATATTCTTTCTAAATCATCATTTGAACTGTATTCTATAACAATCTTTCCTCTTCTTTTTCCTGCATCTAATCTTACTTTAGTTCCAAAGAAACCTTGAAAAGTATTTTCTATATCTCTATATAATATATGGTTTTTTTCTTGTTGTTCATCAGATACTTTGACTTTAACAGCTTTTTCTAATTGCCTTACTGTTGCATTTCTTTCAATCATTTGTACAGCTGTTTTATACTGTCTTTCTTGATCTGTTATTGAAAGTAAAGATTTGCAATGTCCTTCTGATAGTTTTCCCTCTTTTGCAAATTCTAATACACGAGGGTCTAAATTTAATATTCTAACTGAATTAGCTATTGCGCTTCTACTTTTTCCAAGTTTTTTGGCAACATCTTCTTGCCTTAAGCCATAATCTTGCATTAAATTCTTTATTCCTACTGCTTTTTCATATGGATTTAAGTCTTCCCTTTGTATATTTTCTATCAATGCTATTTCAGCATTTTTTTTATCATCACTTTCTCTTACTATTGCAGGTATTTCTTTTAAACCTGCTAGTTTTGACGCTCTCCACCTTCTCTCTCCTGCTATTATTTGATAATAATCATCTTGTTTTGAAACTACTATTGGTTGAATTAATCCATATTCTTTTATTGACTCTGAAAGTTCTTCTAAAGCTTCTTGGTCAAATTTTTTTCTAGGTTGATTTCTATTTGGCTCAACCTCTGTTATTTTTAAATTTTTTAGAATGTCATTTTCTTGTACTTGTTCTTCTACTGGTGTTGGTCCAAATAATGCATCTAGTCCTTTACCTAAACCTGTCATTTTTGGCATATTTACCACTTTCCTTTCTATTTTTTATTTCATATGTTTTGCTACTTGTTCGTCTTCGTTTTCTTTTATAAATTCTTTAGCAAATTTTATATAACTTTTTGCTCCTTTTGACCTAGGGTCATATACAGTTATTGGCATTCCATAACTTGGTGCTTCACTTAATCTCACATTTCTTGGTATTACTGTTTTATATACTTTGTCTCCAAAGTATTTTTTTACTTCTTTTACAACTTGATTTGAAAGGTTTGTCCTTATATCATACATTGTAAGCAATGCACCCTCTATTTCTATATTTTTATTAAGATGTTTTTTTACTAAATTTACTGTATTTAAAAGTTGCCCTAATCCTTCTAATGCAAAATATTCACATTGAACAGGAATTAAAACACTATCTGAAGCTGTAAACGAATTTAGCGTAACTAACCCTAATGATGGCGGGCAATCTATAAATATATAATCAAATTTTTCCTTTGACACTTCAATCTTTTCTTTTAATCTTTGTTCTCTAGACATCATAGATACTAGCTCTACTTCTGCGCCAGCCAAACTTATGTTTGATGGACATATTGTTAAGTTTTTTATTGATGTCTTTTTCAATGTTTCTTCTAAAGTAGTATCATTAACTAATAAATCATATGTAGATAATTCAACTTCTTTATCTAATCCTAATCCACTAGTTGCATTTCCTTGTGGATCTGCATCTATTAATAAAACTTTTTTTCCTTTTTTAGCTATTATTGTACTTAAATTTACTGCTGTTGTTGTCTTTCCTACTCCACCCTTTTGGTTTGCTATTGATACTATTTTACACACTTTTATTGCCTCCCATTTTGTTTTTTTCAATATTAATATAATATAAAAATATATAAAAAAAGTCAATAAATTTTAAGTAAATTTATTGACTTTTTTGTGTAATTGGTTTTATGTCATTGGTTCCGGGTTTGGTTGACACATTATAAAGGTTCTTTTGATGGTAATCCTGCTTTTCTAGGATATTTATCTGGTGTTTTCTTTACCTTTTTTAATTCTACAACAACTCTTTCTATATCTGACTCTGGCAATTTAAATTCATATAAATTTGAAATTGTTCCACCAAGAATTTCTATTGCTTTCTTTGCATCTTTTATTTCTTCTTGAACTCCCGGACCCTTCATACATAAACATTTACCTTCTATTTTACTTAATGGAATTAGATATTCACTCAATGTAGAAAGATTTGCAACAGCTCTCGATGTTACAACATCAAAATGTTCTCTATAGTTTTTATCCCTTCCAAATTCTTCTGCTCTCGCATGTATTGCTTGAATATTTTCTAAATTAAGCTCCTGTATAATTTCATTTAAAAAATTAATTCTTTTATTTAATGAATCTACTAAAACTATTTTTATATCTTTTCTTAAAATTTTTAAAGGTATTCCAGGAAATCCTGCACCAGTTCCTATATCTGCAATATAACTATTTTCTTTTATGTAATTACTTATTGTTATAGAATCTATAAAATGTTTTAATATTATTTCATCCGGATTTGTTATAGCTGTTAAATTTATTTTTTCATTCCATTCTATTAATAAATTCATATATTTATATAATTGCTCTTTTTGTTTATCATTAAACTTTATATCTAATTTTACAGAGTATTCATCTAATTTTTGAAAAAAACTTTTTTTTTCCATTTTCATTCTCCCTTTTTATTCATTTGCTCATAAATTAAAAGTACAGAAATATCAGCTGGTGAAACACCTGAAATTCTAGAAGCTTGTCCTATTGATGTTGGTTTAAACTTATTTAATTTTTGTCTTGCTTCTAAGCTAATACCTTTTATCTGTTCATAATCTATGTCTTCAGATAATTTTTTACTTTCTAATTTTTTAAACTTTTGAACTTGTTCTTCTTGAAGCTTAATATATCCTTCATATTTTATTTGAATCTCAACTTCTTCTTTTTCCTGTGCTGTTAATTCTGGTCTTTTATCATCTATTTTTTCTAAATCTTCATATTTTATTTCTGTTCTTTTCAACAATTCTGCCATTTTTGTACCTGTTGTAAGTATTGATGTTCCCTTGTTTTTTAATAATTCATTAACTTCTTCTGTAGGTTTAACTATTGTATTCTTTAATCTTTCAACTTCCATATTTATGTTCTTCTTTTTATTTTCAAATCTTTTGAATCTTTCATCTGAAATTAATCCTATATCATGACCAATTTGGGTTAATCTTAAGTCCGCATTATCTTGTCTTAGAAGAAGTCTATACTCTGCCCTAGAAGTCATCATTCTGTATGGTTCATTTGTTCCTTTTGTAACAATATCATCAATTAAAACACCAATATACCCTTGAGTTCTATCTAAAACAAGAGGTTCTTTTCCTTTTATTTTTTGAACAGCATTTATTCCTGCAATTAGCCCTTGACAAGCTGCCTCTTCATATCCTGATGTTCCATTTATTTGTCCTGCCATAAATAAACCATCTATTCCTTTATATTCTAATGATAGTTTTAATTCTGACGGATCAATACAATCATATTCTATTGCATACGCTGGCCTTGTAAATTCAGCTTTTTCTAGTCCAGGAATTGTTCTATAAAAAGCAATCTGAACATCTTCTGGAAGAGATGAACTCATTCCTTGTATATACATTTCTTCTGTATCTTCTCCTACAGGCTCTACAAATGCTTGATGTCTTGGTTTATCGCTGAATCTAACAACTTTATCTTCTATTGATGGACAATATCTTGGACCAGTTCCCTCTATTTTTCCCGCATATAAAGGAGATCTATGTAAGTTATCTCTAATTATTTTATGAGTTTCTTCAGTTGTATAAGTTAAATAGCAATCTACTTGTTTAAAAGGTTTTATTTCATCTTCAAAAGAGAATGGTACTATTCCTTCATCTCCCTTTTGTACTTCCATTTTACTAAAGTCAATACTTTTTCTATTTATTCTTGCAGGTGTTCCTGTTTTAAATCTTATTAAATTAATTCCTAATTTTTTAAGACTATCTGATAGCTTATTTGCTGCTGCTACACCATCTGGACCACTTTCTTGGCTAAATTCACCTATAAATATTTTTCCTTTTAAATATGTTCCGCGTAGCAAGTATTAAAGTTTTTACATTATAAATAGCACCTACATTTGTTTCTATTGATTTAATTTTTCCATTTTCCACTTTTATATCTACTATCTCTGCTTGTTTTACTTCTAAATTTTCTTGTTTTTCTAATGTATGCTTCATTTCAGCTTGATATTTTTTTCTATCAGCCTGTGCTCTTAAGGAATGAACAGCAGGTCCCTTAGAAGTGTTTAACATTTTTATTTGCATCATAGTTTTATCAATATTTTTTCCCATTTCTCCACCAAGGGCATCTATTTCTCTGACTAGATGTCCTTTTGAACTTCCTCCTATATGTGGATTACATGGCATGTTAGCTATATTTTCTAAACTAATTGAAAATATTAAAGTTTTCATTCCTAGCCTTGCTGCAGCTAAGGCTGCTTCGCATCCTGCGTGTCCTGCTCCAACTACTGCTACATCATAATCTCCAGCATAATAATTCATCTTTTTACTCCTTTTTATCGTTATTTTTATATTACATTTTTTTCAAATCGCTTTGTCGAATTTTGTATTTCAATTCTATGTGAAACAGAAATCTCTGTTCTCCAGAAGTGATAATTCTATTTTTACTTATTAGTTAACACTATTAATTTTACTTTCCTAAACAGAATTTAGAAAATATTTCATTTATTATATTTTCTGTTACTTCTTCCCCTGTTATTTCTCCTAAACATTGTAAAATATCTTTTATAAAAATAGCAATAATATCTGAAGGCATATTATTTTCTAATGTTTCTTTAGCTTGCTTTACATTTTCTATTGCTTTAGTTATAAGGTTTTTATGCCTTAAATTTGTAATTACAATTTCATTATCTACATTTATTTCATTTAGGTTAAACATTTCAGAAATTTTATCATACAAACTATCTATTCCAATTTCATTTATTGCTGAAATTTTTATAATATATTTTGATATTTCTTTTAATTTAATATTTTTTTCATCAATTTTTGTTTCTAAATCAATTTTATTTAAAACAATTATAACTTTTTTATCTTTTATAATATTTAAAATTTCTATATCTTCTTCTGTAAGTTCCTTACTAGAATCAAAAATTGCTATTATTAGATCTGCCTCATTTGCAATTTTCTTTGATTTTATAACTCCTATTTTTTCAACTTCATTTTCTGTATTTCTTATTCCTGCTGTGTCTATAATATTTAAAGGTATTCCATTTATATTTATAAATTCTTCAATTGTATCTCTTGTAGTCCCTTCTATATCTGTGACAATTGCCCTTTCTTCCTTTAATATAGCATTTAATAATGATGACTTTCCTGCATTTGGTTTTCCTATTATTGCTGTTTTTATACCTTCTTTTATCATTTTTCCATTGTCGAAACTTTGTTCAAGTTTTAGTAAGTCATTTTCAACTCTATTTAACATGTCTAAAATTTGCACATTAGTGGCATCTTCTACGTCATATTCTGGATAATCTATTGCCACTTCCATATTAACCATTACATCAAGTATTTTTTGTTTAATTTGTCTTATTTTTTTAGATAAATTACCTTCAAGCTGATTTATACTAGTTTTGGCCTCTTTTTCGGATTTTGCATTAATAATGTCTATAACTGATTCTGCTTGTAATAAATCAATTCTTCCATTTAAAAATGCTCTTTTGGTAAATTCTCCAGGCTCTGCTAATTCTGCACCATTTTTTAAACATAATTCTAATATTTTTCTTAAAATTATGATCCCCCCATGTGTATTTATTTCACACATATTTTCTGTTGTATAACTTTTAGGAGATTTAAAATATGATACTAAAACTTCATCAACAATATTATTATTGCTATCTATTATATGCCCATATTTTATGGAATAACCTTTTATTTCTTCTATAGTTTGTTCGTTTTTTGCTTTAAATATTTTTTCTAATATATTAAAACAATTATCTCCACTCATTCTAATTATGCCTATTCCTCCAATTCCGTGGAGCGGTTGATATTGATGCGATTGTATTCACTTTTTTTCCCTCTTTCTATTCTTTTCTTTGCTACAAAACTTTTTAAAATAAAAAGTCAAAAATCGATATACTTAAAAATTATAAGTAAATCCGACCTTTGACCTCCGATTTTTCTTAATTTATTTTATTTTTTTAAACTTATTACTACTCTTCTTCTAGGTTCTTCTCCTATACTTTTTGTTTCAACTTTAGGATGACTTTGTAATTTGCTATGTATAATTTTTCTTTCATAAGCTAGCATTGGCTCTAGAGTTACAGCTTTTCCTGTTCTTACAACTGTTTTAGCAACTTTTTCTGCTAAATCTTCTAATGTTTTTTCTCTTTTTGCTTTATATCCTTCTATATCTAAAATAACTCTTACTTTATTTTGTATATTTTTCCCTGCTATAGCTGATAAAATATTCTGAACAGCATATAAAGTTTCTCCTCTATAACCAATTAAATAACCTAAATCAGCATTTAATATATTGATATTTAAGCCTGTTTTTGTTTTTTCAATTTCATATTTAGTACCATCTGGTAAATATTTTAAAAATTCTTTCATAAAATTATCTACATTATTTTTTGCTGCTTCTTGCTCTTCTTCAGATAAAATTATTTCTTTTTTCTCTATTTCTCTAGTTTCTTTTTTTCCTTCAGCTTTATTTTCTTCTTTAACTGTTAATTCTACTTTTACAACCCTTGGTGTTAATATACTAAAGAAACTTCTTTTTTCTTCATTTTCTAAAACTTTAATATCAACTTTATTTTTTGATACATTTAATTGTTTTAAACCCTTTTCTATTGCTTCATTTGTTGTTTTTCCTTCTGAAATTATACTTTTGGCCATTTTTTATTCCTCCTCAGCTTTTAATATTTTGTCTAATACTAATCTTTCTATAATCATTAAAATATTATTTACAAGCCAGTATAAAGCAAGTCCTAAAGGTGCTACAAACGCAATTGAAATTGCCATAATTGGCATTAACCAAGACATAGTTTTATTGGTTTGCATAACCATATCAACTTCATTTGATTCTTCTTTTTTACCTTCAGTTATATCAATAACATCTTCTTTTTTCTTATTATTTTTTTGTTGTAATGCTGTAGTAAGTTTTATTGATATAGATGAAGAAATAATATATAATACAGGAATTACCCAAACTTTATAATCAGTAATGTTTTGATTAGGTATTTGACTTAAATCTAATCCTAAAAATTCCATGTTTACTTTTACATCTTCATTAGTCTTTCCTTTTTCCCTAATTATATCAATTTCTGGATAAACATTATTAACTTCTTTTCCTTCTTCTTTCATTTGATTTATATATGTATTTAAAGTATCTGTTGGCACTTTTCTCATGAATGTTAATGGACTTCTTACTAAATAAAATATTGATAATAATAATATAATTTGTATTATAGAACTTAAACATCCACTAAAAGGACTCATATTTTCAGCTTTATATAAACTCATCATTTCTTGATTCATTTTTTCTGGATCATTCTTATATTTAAATTGAATTGATTTTACTTGTTCTTGAAGTTTAGCACTTTTTTTCATTGTTCTTTGTTGTTTTATTGATATTGGTAACAATATTAATTTTACTAAAATTGTGAATAATATTATTGCCAAACCATAATTGTTTATTAAGTTATATATAAAATTTAATACATATCCAAATGCATTTGCAAAAAAATCAAACATATTTGCCTCCATTTTTTTTGGAGTTTTCTCCATAATTGCTTATTTTAAAGGGTCATATCCACCTTTAGAAAAAGGATTACACCTTAATATTCTATATACTCCCTTCATGCTTCCTTTAAAAGCGCCATATTTTTCTATAGCTTGCTTAGTATATTCAGAACATGTAGGATAGAATTTACATTTTACATTTTTACTTTCTAACCATAGGGAAATATGCTTTTGATACCAATTTATTAAACAAATAAGTATTTTCTTCATATATTTTCCTTACTCTCTTTTATTTTTGCTTTGTCTATAATAATTTGCATATCAGATTTTATATTGGAAAATACAGCATATTTTATATCTATATTTTTTTTCCATAAAAAAACTATACTATATCCTGTTTTTAGCGTTTCTTCAACTAGTTTATAATTTTCTCTTATTAATCTTTTTATAAGATTTCTTTTTATAGCTTTAGCAGTTTTAACACTTATAGCTAATCCTAAAAGATTATAATTGAAATTATTTTTTAGCACAAACGCTTCTATATATTTCCCAGAAAAGTATTTTCCTTTTGATAATACTTTTTTAAATTCATAGTTCTTTTTTAACATTTTCGTTTTTTTCATTTTTCTTTCTCCCATTCCGATATTAGAATAAAATGAAAAATCACATTAATATTAGCTCAAATATTTTAGAAGGCTATAGTTCTAGCCTTCAAAGTATTAAGCACATATTTTTTTTCTTCCTTTTGCTCTTCTAGCTTTTAATACATTTCTTCCTGCTCTTGTTTTCATTCTTTTTCTAAATCCATGTTCTTTCTTTTCTTGTCTATTTTTTGGTTGAAATGTTCTCTTCATAATTGGCACCTCCCTAAGATTTTTATTTATTTTGTATTTAATTTTTAACATTAAAATAACAAGTATATCGATTATACCTCAATTAACTATAAGATGTCAAGTAATTTTAAACTTTTTTAAATTTTTTTCTATTTACTATTGCTTTTTGTAGAAATTTGATATATAAATTTTACATGGTTGTGCATAAAATTGTGGATAACTCATTTGTTCTTAGGGATTTACGCAATAACTTTTGAAAGGATGAAAGAAATGAAAATAGATAAAGATGAACTTTTAACAAAAGCAAAAGAACTATTAAAAGATGAAGTAACACCTATCTCATTTAATACATGGTTTAAATCTTTAGAAATCCAATCTATTAGCAATGACCATATTGTTTTTACAGCAGTGTCTGAATTTCAAAAAGATATGATAGAAAATAAGTATAATAGCCTTTTGTTAAATACTTTAAGTTATATAACAAATAAAAATTGGACATTTTCTGTAGTAGATCTTTCATCTGAAGAAGAAGAGAATATAGAAATAATTTCTGATAAAAAGCCTAATGTTTCAGATTCTGAACTTGAATTAAATCATTCAAGTTTGAATCCAAAATATACATTTGATACTTTCGTAGTTGGAAATAATAATAGATTTGCACATGCAGCATCACTTGCTGTTGGAAATGCTCCAGGTAATTCTTACAATCCTCTTTTTTTATATGGTGGTGTAGGACTTGGAAAAACTCACTTAATGCATGCTATTGGAAATCGCATATTGGAAGATAATCATTCTTCAAATGTCTTATATGTAACTTCTGAAAAGTTCACTAATCAATTAATTAATGCTATTAAAGATAACAAAAATGAAATATTTAGAAATAAATACAGAAATGTTGATGTTTTATTAATTGACGATATTCAATTTATTGCTGGAAAAGAAAGAGTTCAAGAAGAATTTTTTCATACTTTTAACACTTTATATGAAGGTAGAAAGCAAATTGTAATATCTAGTGATAAACCTCCAAGAGATATTCCATTTTTAGAAGATAGATTGAAATCAAGATTTGAATGGGGATTACTTGCTGATATTTCATGCCCAGATTATGAAACTCGTTTAGCAATACTTAGAAAAAAAGCCCAAGATGAAAATATAGTTATTGACGATTTTATATTATCTAATATAGCTACAAAAATAGATTCAAATATTAGAGAATTAGAAGGAGTTTTCAATAAAATAGTTGCAAGAGCTTCTTTAATACATTCTCCAATAACAATAGAATTTGCAGAAAATATTATAAATGAATTTAAAGCAGAAAGTGAAAAAGTAATTTCAAGCGATTTTATTAAAGAAACTGTTGGTAAATATTTTAGTATTGATCCAAATGATTTATCTGGAAATAAAAGATCTGCAGAAATTGCATTTCCAAGACAAATTGCAATGTATCTTTGTCGTGAAATAGCTAATATGTCATTTCCAAAAATAGGACAAGATTTTGGAAATAGAGATCATTCAACAGTCATGCATGCTTATAAAAAAATACAAAAAGAGGTTAAGGATAAAAATAATACAAAATTAATTGTGGAAAGTGTTAAAAATATAATTACTGATACAAAAAATAATTAAAAAATATTAAAAATAGATAAATAAATAATTTTTGTGAAAATTTGTGTTTGTAAAAATAAATGTTTGTTATAAAAAATGTCTTAAGTTCTTACGGAACTAATACATTAGATATCCACAACATTCTGTGAATTAGCTGTTAAAAAATTGTGAATATGTAAATTTTACACAATTATTTCAAACGCATGTGGATTAATTTTCCATTTTTCCACAAAATTATACACTTAAATTTTATTACGCTTTGTAGATATCAACATAGTTTTCCACAGTTTCAACAGTACCTAATACTATTACTACTAAAAATATTATATAAATTAAAAAGGAGGACGTTCAAATGAAATTTATTTGTTACAAGGACAAAATACTTAAAGCTATTAATTCCGTAGTTAAAGGAGTAGCTTCTAAAACTACAATGCCTATACTTGAAGGTATACTTATTCAAACAAATGATAATGAAATAAAATTAACAACATATGATTTAGAATTAGGAATAGAATACGTAATTGAAAGTGAAGTTCAAGAACAAGGAAGTACAGTTGTAAATGCTATAATGTTTAGTGAAATAATAAGAAAGCTACCAGATACACAAATTAGTATTTCTATAAATTCAAATAATTTATTAGAAATAGAATGTGAAGGATCACTATATAAATTAGCTACAATGAATCCTGATGAATTTCCTGAACTTCCAAAAATAGAAGTAGAAAATGGGGTAGAATTAGAACAAGTTAATCTTAAAAATATGATAAAGAAAACAATTTTTGCAGTTAGTATGGAAGAAAGTAGACCTATTTTTACAGGATGTTTATTTGAAATAGAAAATAATAAATTAAATTTAGTTGCTGTAGATGGATTTAGATTAGCTTTAAGAAGTATATTTTTAAATAAGCCAACTCAAAATTTTAGTGCAGTAATACCTGGAAAGACATTAAATGAAGTAAATAAAATTTTAACAGATTCTTTTGATACAATAAAAATAGGAGTTTCAAAAAATCAAGCATTATTTGAAATGGAAAATTGCAAAATTGTTACTAGAATTCTAGATGGAGAATTTTTAAATTATAAAAATGTTATTCCAAGTAATTGGGATACTAGAATCTTGGTAAATAAAAATAGTATACAAAATAGTTTTGAAAGAATTAGTTTAATTTCTGCATCAAGTGTAGAAAAAGAAAAAAAATATCCTGTTAAAGTTAATGTTGATATAGGAAAAGTTATAATTTCTTGTACAAATCAAACTGGAGATGCAAAGGAAGAATTATTTGTTTCTACAGAAGGTAAAAATTTAGAAGCAGGATTTAATCCAAAATATTTCTTAGATAGTTTAAAAGCTATTGATGATGAAAATGTTTATATTGAATTTGGAACAAGTATTTCACCTTGTTTAGTAAAATCTACAGAGAATAATGATTATGTTTATATGATTTTACCAATCAGATTGAAAGAAGATTAAAATGTTTTTCACAATTGGAGCACAAAATGTGGATAAGTAAAATTAAAATTAAAAATTTTAGAAATTATATAGATGAAGAAATTTCTTTAAATAGAAATATAAATATTTTTTATGGAGAAAATGCACAAGGAAAAACTAATATTATTGAGTCTATCTTTTTATGTGGAATGGGAAAGTCATTTAGAGCAAAAAAAGATATAGAAATGATAAATTTTAATTCTCAAAATTCTATGATAGAAGTTGAATTTAGAAAATCTGATAGAGAAGGAAAAATTAAAATTGAATTAGGAAATAAAAAAAATATTTATTTAAATGGAATTAAATTAAAAAAATTAAGTGAATTATTAGGAAATATTAATTTAGTAATTTTTACACCAGAAGATATAAATATTTTAAAAGGTTCTCCACAAAATAGAAGAAGATTTTTAGATATTATGATTAGTCAGTTAAGACCTAATTATTTAAATTGCTTAAATTTATATTTAAAAACTTTAGAGCAAAGAAATAATTATTTAAGGCAAATAAAAGACGAAAAAAAAGATGAAAATTTATTAGATATATGGGATGAAAAATTAGCTGAATATGCTATAAATATATATAAATATAGAAAAGAATTTATAAAAAAATTACAACAAAAAATAGAAATTATTCATAATAAAATTACTGAAAATAAAGAAGAAATAAATATAGAATATATTTCACAATGTAAAGAAAAAGAAGAATTTTTGAAAGCTTTAAAAGAAAGAAGAAAATTAGATATTATTAAAGGTTTTACAACAAAAGGTGTGCATAGAGATGATTTTATTATTTACATTAATGGAAAAGAAGTTGGTATTTATGGGTCTCAAGGTCAAAATAGAACAGCAATGCTTTCTTTAAAACTTTCAGAATTAAAAGTAATTTATGATGAAATAGGTGAAGAGCCAATTTTATTATTAGATGATTTCATGTCAGAATTGGATAGAAAAAGAAGAAAAAGTTTTCTTGAAAATATAAAGGATACACAAGTTATTATAACTTGTACTGAAAAATTTGCTCTTGAAAATTTAAAATCTTTTTCGTATAATGTTAAAAATGGAAAAATTTTTAGTGAATAAAATTTTTTTAAAATAACATATAATAAGGACAAAATTTAGGAGGAAAACAAATGGAAAAGTATGTTCATGATTATAATGCTGATCAAATTCAAGTTTTAGATGGGTTAGAGCATGTTAGAAAAAGACCAGGTATGTATATAGGTAGTGTTTCTGTTAGAGGATTACATCATTGTGTTTATGAAATAGTAGATAATGCAGTAGATGAAGCTTTAGCTGGTTATTGCAATAATATAAATGTTGTAATAGAACCAGGAAATGTTATTTGTGTAGAAGATGATGGAAGAGGAATTCCTGTTGATATACATGCAAAAACAAAAATATCTGCAGCTGAAACTGTTTATACACAGTTAAATGCTGGTGGAAAATTTGGTGGAGATAGTGGATATAAAGTATCTGGCGGACTTCACGGAGTTGGAGCATCTGTAGTTAATGCATTATCAGAATGGACAGAAGTTACTATTCAAAGAGATGGTGGAATTTTTCAAATGAAATTTGAAAGAGGAAAAACTGTACAACCTCTTACAAGAATAGGAGATTCTAAAAAAACAGGAACTAAAGTAAGGTTTTTAGCAGATAATACAATTTTTGAAACTTTAGAATATGAATATGAAGTATTGGAAAAAAGATTTAGAGAAATGGCTTTTTTAACAAAAGGATTAAGAATTACAATAGAAGACCAAAGAGTAGACCCTGTACAAAAAGCAGATTTTTGTTTTGAGGGAGGTCTTAAATCTTTTGTAGAATATTTAAACAAAAATAAAGAAAAAATAAATAAAATACCAATTTATATAGAAAAAACAGAGGGAGAAGTACCAGTAGAAATTGCAATTCAATATACAACATCATATTCAGAAAATATTTATTCATTTGTTAATAATATTAATACAATAGAGGGAGGAACTCACTTAGAAGGATTTAAAAGATCTTTAACAAAAGTATTTAATGATTATGCAAGAAGTCATAATATTATAAAAGAAAAAGATCCAAATCTTATGGGTGAAGATATAAGAGAAGGTATTTCAGCTGTTATTTCCGTAAAGGTTAAGGAACCTCAATTTGAAGGACAAACAAAAACAAAACTTGGAAATAGTGAAGTTACAGGTATTGTCCAAAGTATGATGAATGAAGCGTTATCAACATTTTTAGAAGAAAATCCAGCAGTTGCAAAAGCTATTCTTGAAAAATGTATTAGTGCATCTAGGGCAAGAGAAGCTGCTAGAAAAGCTAGAGAATTAGTTAGAAGAAAGAGTGCATTAGAAACTTCAACATTACCTGGAAAGCTTGCAGATTGCAGTAGTAAAAATCCAGAAGAATGTGAAGTATATATAGTTGAGGGAGATTCTGCAGGAGGAAGTGCAAAACAGGGAAGAGATAGAAAATATCAGGCAATATTGCCTTTATGGGGAAAAATGCTTAATGTTGAAAAATCTAGAGCAGACAAAATTTATAATAATGATAAATTGCAACCAGTAATTTTAGCTGTTGGTGCTGGAATTGGTGCAGATTTTGATATTACAAAAATAAGATATGGAAAAGTAATTATAATGGCTGATGCCGATGTTGATGGTGCCCACATAAGAACTTTATTATTGACATTTTTCTTTAGATACATGAGACCTTTAATTGAAAATGGAAATGTTTATTTAGCTCAACCACCATTATACAAATTATCAAAAAAAGGTATGGATGATATTTATTGTTATACAGATGAAGATTTAGAAAAAGCTTTTAAAGATTTAGAAGAAAAAGGAATTGCTAGAGATAGTCTATCAATACAAAGATATAAAGGTTTGGGAGAAATGAATCCTGAACAATTATGGGAAACTACAATGGATCCAGAAAGAAGAATTATGGTAAAGGTTACAATGGAAGATGCTATAAAAGCTGATGAAATTTTTAGCCTTTTAATGGGAGACGAAGTTGAACCTAGAAGAGAATTTATAGAACAAAATGCAAAATATGTAAAAAATCTAGATATATAAAAAATTTAATGGCATGTAAGAGCTAATCTTGCATGCCATTAATCATAAAGCCAATAATAATCTTCACTAAAACTAATATACCTAATTGTCAAACCTAATATATATTACTACATAAATAAGCTCTAAACCAAATATATTAATCATTCGCTCGACCATTAATACACCAAAAGTAGCCATATTCATCCGAGGATGGACTATTAACAACCACTAATAAAATTAATTAGATATAATAATAATCTTAGCTCGAATATATTACCTATAATGTAACCATAAACCAAAAAATATTATAGCTTGCATACAAATAATATATTCTTATCTCCGACATATAATAATATTTTAAATAACACTATTATATATCTTTGTCCGAATAATAATAAACTAAAAGTAATCTATTATTATTCTTGGCTCGACTATTATCAACCTTATAATATTATTATGTACATAATTTTTTTTAATATTCATTAATTAAAATTTTAAATTTAAAAAAATAAATTAACTTCTGTCGATTTGTGTCGAATGATTTTTCTTGACAATATGAATAAATCAATGTAAAATAATTTTCAATAAAGTGAGGTGAAAAAAATAAAATTAAAAAGTGTACAAGAATGGATCCCAATAGAAAAAATTTATTCTAATGGAATTATTAAACTAAAGAAAAATAAATTTATAAAAATTTTAAAAATAAATCCAATTAATTATAATTTAAAATCTGATTTAGAAAAAAATGCAATTTTAAATTCATATAAAATTTTTTTAAAAACTTGTAATTTTGATATTCAAATTTTAATTCAAAGTAATAAAGAAAATTTAAAAAATCATATTTCTATTATTCAAAAAAATATTCAAAAAAAAGAAAATAATTATTTAAAAAAAATAAGTGAAGATTATATTAATTATATAAAAAAAATTAATTTATTAAATAAAGCTTCTTCAAAAGATTTTTATATTATAATTTCTCATGTTATTAATTCAAGAGAAAATATAAATTTAAATGATATTATTGAAAATGATTTAAAAGAAAAATATTTTAAAATCAAAGAATGTCTAGTAAGGTGCGGAAATGAAGTTTCAGAAATTATTAATTCAGAAGATATTGTAAAAATTTTTAATTCTTTTTTTAATACCAGAAAAAATATAAATGATAATTAAAAAAATTAATAAAAAAATATTAATAAAAAATATTAATAAAAAATTAATAAAAAAATTATTAATAAAAAGGAGGAAAAAATATTTTAGAAAAATTAATTAAAAAAGAAAATTTAAATTTTAAATCAGGAATTATTAGTAATAAAGATAAATTATCTCCAGCATATATAAATTTACAAAATCCCAAATATATAGAAATAGATAATTTATATTTTTCAGGAGTAATAATTACAAATTATTATAGAGAACAAACTGATATTATTTTAAAAACTTTAATTGAAACAAATATAGATATGAATATTTCTATTTTTTATGAAAAACAAGATCCATATAAAACTATAAAAGATTTAACATATCACATAGGAAATGTTGGAGTAGAAATAAAAGATAAAAATCAAAATAGGGAAGATATAGAAATTGCGACTTTTACATATAATGATGCAAAATATATAAGAAAAGAAATTCAAGTAAATAATGAAGATATTTATTTTTTATATATTTATATAATAATTTATTCTGAAGATAAAAAAGATTTAGAATATTATTTAAATAAAATAGAAGGTATTACACAAAGTAAAGGTCTTCAAACAAGAAGAGCAAATTTTAGAGAAGAAGAATTATTTTTATCGTGTCTTCCATTAATGGAAAATAATAAAAATATAAAATCAGCAGCAAGAAGGAATATTTTAACATCAGGACTTTTAGCAACATATCCATTTATTTCTTCAAATATATTTGATCAAGATGGAATTTTTATAGGAAAAAATATTTATAATAATTCATTGGTTTTTATAGATAGATATAATACTGAAAAATATAAAAATGCAAATATGTGTATATTTGGAACAAGTGGTGCTGGAAAATCTTTTTATACAAAATTATTAATTTTAAGATATAAATTAATAGGAATAAAACAATATATAATAGATCCAGATAGAGAATATCATAATTTATGCAAAGAATTAAAAGGAACATTAATTAAAATTGGTCCAACATCTAATACTTTTGTTAATGTTTTAGAAATTAGAAAAGAAAGTATAGAAGATGGAGAAAATGGGTATTTGGCTATAAAAATAAGTAAATTAATTGGATTTTTTAATTTAGTATTTGGAAAATTAAATGAAGAAGAAAAAGCAATAATAGAAGAAAAATTAATAGAAACATATAAAAGAAAAGGCATTACTTTTGATGATGAATCTTTATATAAAAATGATATAGAAAAAATTATAGGTAAGGAATTTAAAGGAAGTAAAGATATGCCTATTTTAGAAGATTTATTTAATATTTTAGAAGAAGATATAAAAACAAAAAGATATGCAAATAAATTAATTCCATTTGTAAAGGGATCTATGAAATTTTTTAATAATTATACAAATGTAGAATTAAATAATGATTTAATAATTGCAGATGTTTATGATTTAGGTGAAGAAAATTTAAAATATGGTATGTATTTATTTACAGATATATTTTGGGACAAAATTAAAGAAAATAGAGAGGATAAAAAAGCAATCTATTTAGATGAAATATGGAGATTAATAGGTATAACGTCAAATAAAGAAGTAGCTAGCTTTATTTATAAAATATTTAAAACAATTAGAAAGTATGGTGGAAGTAGTGTTGCAATAACACAAGATATTTCAGATATTTTTAGTTTAGAAGATGGAATTTATGGAAAAAGTATTTTAAATAATTCTAGTATAAAAACTTTTTTTGCATTAGAAGAAGATAATATAAAAGTTTTAGATAATTTTGCAAATTTATCAGAAAAAGAAAAAATAGAAATTAAATCTTTAAAAAGAGGAGAAAATTTAATGTTTGTAGGTGATGAACATATTTTAGTTAAAGTAGAATGTTCAGATTTAGAAAAAGAAATTTTAGAAGGAAGTGAGCATAAATAAAAAAAATAATAACTGCAATAAATAATCCTAATTTAAATAATAAATTAAATGAAGAAAATAATGTAGAGGTAGTTTGTAAAGATATTCAATATAAAGATGCAATAATCGATATTTTAAATGAAAATAAAAATATAGATATTATAATTATTAATGAAAGTATCCCTGGTGAAATAAGTGATGAAAATTTAATAAAAAAAATAAAAGAAATAAATGAAAAAATAAAATTAATTTATATTTTAGAAAAACAAAATAAAAATATAGAAAATATTTTAAAAGAAAATAGTATAAATGATATTTATTATAATAATGAAATTACAATAAATAAAATTATAGAAATAATAAATAATAAAAATAATTATGAAGAATTTAATTCTGGAAATGAATTAAAAAAATTATTTTATGAAAATAATTCAAAAAATAAAATAATAACAATTTCAGGTGCACCTAATACAGGTAAAACAAATTTTATAATTAATTTTTCTAATATAATAAAAAATAAAAAAATATTAATAATTGATTTTGATTTAAATAAACAAAATATATTTTCTTTTTTAGGAATAAAAAAATATTCAGATAAATTATATAAAATAATCAAAGAAAATAATAATATTAATTTAGAAAATATTTTTAATAAAGAAATAAATAATAATATAGAAAATTTTATTAATTTTTTTCTAATAAAATTAAATAAAAATAAATTTTTAATATCTGGTTTAGATTTATTAATTAATTTTTTTAATCAAAATAATGAATTAATATTAAAAAATTTTTTTCAAGAATTTTTAAATAATATAAAAAATAATTATGATTTAATTTTATTCGATATAGGTTCAGAAAATAAAAAAATAATAAATAATTTAATATATCAAAATAGTAATTTAAATATTTTTTTAATTGAAGGGAATTTAATAGGAATAAATAAATTTAAAAATTATATAGAAAAAAATAAATATTTAAATAATATAAAAATTATTATAAATAAAAAAGATAAATATTGTATAGATAAAAATATTTTAAATAATATTTTTGAAAATAATATTTTAGGTGAAATTAAATATGAAAAAATTTATAATAATTTTATTAATAAAAATTTTAAATTTAATTTATTAAATTTAAAAAATAAATATAAAAAAGAATATATTAATATATACAAAAAAATTTATATATAATAGGAGATAATAAATATGGAAAAAAATTTAATTGAAATAAATGATGAAACTAAAAAAGTAATAGAAGAAAAAGGATTAGATATAAATAATCCTCAAGAAATATTGGATAATATTATTGAAGAAACACAAAAAAATTATTTAAGTTCTGAATTAGGAAAAGCTGTCGCATCAGCATTGGATATAGGAATAAGAAATATTTTTCCAAATTTTATAGAAAATCAAATAATTAATTTAAAAGATAATATTATAAATTATGGTATAAAAGAAGGGTTAGGACAATCTATAAATGACTCTATAAATTTTGGAAAGAGTGCAATAGGATTATTAACAAATAATTTTGATAGCATAGAACAGGCCCAAGTAGCAATAAGTAAAGGCGGTACTATTGATAAAATTTCTGATTTATTAGATGAGAGTATTGATAGTTTAAAAAATTCAAAAAAGATTGATGCTAGTAGTGCTAAAAAATTAAAATCTGAAAAAAATGAAATTTTAAAAAATATAGAAAAAAATATAGAAAATTCTTTTTCAAACCAATTTGAAAATATGGAAAAATTAGAAAAATATATTTCTAATTGGAAAGAATATTTTAATGCACAAAATTTTTCTAAGATGCAAAGTGAATATAACAAAATGGTAAAAATTATGGATTTGTTAATGCCAATAGAAAATACTATAAGTGATTTTAGAACTATAGAAAATTTACAAACATTAATAAAAAATAATGGAAAAAGTTTTGACTTAAGTGAAGAAGAAATAAATTTAGCAAATAAATTAATTAATTAATTATTTTTTTTATTATATCTCCAAAATCATGTATTTCCCTAAACTTTTTTCATATTTTTGCTTGCATATTTTTTTGTGTTTTAGTATAATACATTTGTGAAAATAAACTAATATAAAAACAGAGAAAAGAGGGAAAATACAATGGAAGAAAGACGTGAAGATCATCTTATAGAAAGAGATATTGAAAAAGAGATGAGAACAGCTTACATTGACTATGCAATGAGTGTTATTGTATCACGTGCATTACCAGATGTAAGAGATGGTTTAAAACCAGTACATAGAAGAATATTATATGCTATGCATGAAGATGGAATAACTGCAGATAAACCATATAGAAAATGCGCAAATACAGTAGGATCTGTTTTAGGTAGATACCATCCACATGGAGATGCTTCAGTTTATGATGCTATGGTTAGAATGGCTCAAGATTTTTCAATGAGATATATGTTAATTGATGGACATGGAAATTTTGGATCTATTGACGGAGATGGAGCTGCAGCAATGAGGTACACAGAAGCAAGAATGTCAAAAATCGCTCAATATATGCTTACTGATATTGAGAAGAACACAGTAGATTTCATGCCTAACTATGATGATAGATTACAAGAGCCAACAGTTTTACCAGCAAGTATACCAGCCCTTTTAGTAAATGGATCTTCTGGAATAGCTGTAGGAATGGCTACAAATATTCCACCACATAATTTAACAGAAGTAATAGATGGAATAATAAAAATAATAGATGAAGATGAAGTTTCTGATGAAGATCTAATGAAGGTAATTAAAGGACCTGATTTTCCAACAGAAGGTGTTATTCTTGGTGTAGAAGGAATAAAACAAGCTTATACAACTGGAAAAGGAAAAATAACTGTTAGGGCAGAAGCAGAAATAGAAGAAATGAGCAATTCAAAACAAAGAATAATAGTTTCATCTCTTCCATACCAAGTAAATAAAGCAAGACTTATAGAAAATATGGCAAGACTTGTTAGAGAAAAAAGAATTGAAGGAATTTCAGAAATAAGAGATGAATCTGACAGAATTGATAGAGTTAGAATTGTTATTGAATTAAAAAGAGACGCTAATGCACAAGTTGTATTAAATCAATTATATAAAAATACTCAAATGCAAGATACTTTTGGAATAATAATGCTTGCATTAGATCATGGACAACCTAAAATTTTAACATTAAGGCAATGTCTAGATTGCTATTTAGAGCATAGAAAAGAAGTTGTTTTAAGAAGAACACAATTTGATTTAGACAAAGCATTAGCAAGAGCGCATATTTTAGAAGGTTTAAAAATTGCACTTGATAATATTGATGAAGTAATAAATATAATTCGTTCTTCATATGATGATCCAAAAGAAAAATTAATGGAAAGATTTGGATTAACAGATATACAAGCACAAGCTATATTAGATATGAGATTAAAAACATTATCAGGTTTGCAACGTGAAAAAATAGAAGAAGAATACAAAGCTTTAATGGAATTAATTGCTCATTTAAAAGATATTTTAAATAGTGAAAAATTAGTATTTGAAATAATAAAAGAAGAATTAATTCAAATTAAAGAAAAATTTGGAGATGAAAGAAAAACAAAAATTGTTGCTGCTGAAGGAGAGTTTAATGTTGAAGATTTAATAAAAGAAGAACAAACAGTAATTGCATTAACTCACTTTGGATATATTAAAAGAATGCCTATTGATACATATAGAAGTCAAAAAAGAGGAGGAAAGGGTATTTCAGGTATTTCAACAAGGGAAGATGACTTTGTAAAACAAATATTTACAGCTTCCACTCATGATACAATTTTATTCTTTACAAATAAAGGAAAATTATACAGATTAAGAGGGTATGAAGTCCCAGAAGCAGGAAGAACTGCAAGAGGTACAGCGATAGTAAATTTATTAAGTTTGGATCCAGGCGAAAAAATTTCTGCTGTTATTCCACTTCAAAATTTTGCAGAAGGAAAATATCTACTTATGGCAACTAGAAATGGATTAATTAAAAAGACAGCATTAGCAGAATATAATTCTGCAAGAAAAACAGGACTTCAAGGAATTACATTAAAGGGCGAAGACGAATTAATTGGAGTACGATTAACAGATGGCGAAGATAATGTTGTATTAGTTACAAAAAAGGGTATGTGTATTACATTTGATGAAAAAGATGTTAGACCTGTAGGAAGAACTGCCCAAGGTGTAATAGGAATGAAATTAGATGATGATGATATGGTAATAGGAATGGAATCTATTATAGCTGGAGGTCAAGCAACATTATTAGCAATTACAGAAAATGGATTTGGTAAAAGAACAGAGTTAGATGAATATAGAGTACAAAATAGAGGAGGAAAAGGAGTAATTACTTATAAAATAACACCAAAGACTGGAGATATAGTAGGAGTAAGAATTGCTACTGATGATGAAGATGTAATGTTAATAACAGAAAAAGGAACAATAATTAGAATAAATGTTAAAGATATTAGTGTTCTAGGAAGGTCAACTCAAGGTGTTACTCTAATGAGAACTAGCGATGGCGGAAAAGTTGTAAGTATTGAAACAATTAATCCGAATGATGATGTCGATACTGAAATTAATGAATAAAATAATAATATTATTGTTATAGTATTTACAATATTTAAAATATAATATACAATAACAATATAAATAAAATTTTAAGGAGGTTTTATTATGAAAATAGTTTATGCTTCAAGAACAGGAAATGTTGAATCAATAATAGATAGATTAGGAGTTGATGCACTAAGAATAGAAGATGGTTCAGAAAGTGTTACAGAGGACTATATAGTATTTACATATACAGATGGATATGGAGATGTTCCTAGTGAAGTTTCAGAATTTTTAGAGAATAATTCTAGTAATTTAAAAGGTGTTGTTGTAAGTGGAGATACTTCTTATGGCGACGCATATTGTGGAGCAGGAGATGCTATAGCAGAAGAATATAATGTTCCTGTTTTATATAAAGTTGAAAATGAAGGAACAGAAGAAGATATAGAAAATATTAAAAATGCAATAAATATTTAATAAAAATGCTCGGATTTTTATAATCCGGGCATTTAAAAATTTTATCTATTTATTTTAAATCTTATATCATCACCAAAAAAAGAATAAATATCATAATATCCAGCAATTCTAGAGCCAATACGTTCATCATAAAGATTAAATATTTCTTTAATGCCTAAATTAGTAGAAATAATAGTTTTAGTAATTTTATTATTTAAATTTAAAATTCTTGTATTTAAAATAGTAAATAATTCACTTAATTTCATACTATTTAAACTCTCAGTCCCTAAATCATCTATAATTAATAAATCAGATTCTAAAACAGAATTATAAAAATTAATTAAATTATCTTTATTTTTACTCAATTTATAATTAATTACATTTTCTAATAATACAGGCGCTGTTTGATAAATAACAGTTTTTCCTTTTTTTAATAATTCTCCAGCAATACAATTAGATATAAACGTTTTTCCGTAATCCAGAATTTCCAGTAAATAATAAATTTTTATAATTAGGATCATCAAAATTTTCAATAAACTCTATTGATTTTTCTTTTATTGTTAATATATTTTTTCTTGGAGAAATATTAAATTTATATTTTGCAATATCTACTTCATCTGAATAAAGAAGGGGATTAAATTTAGAAAAATTTTCTTTATCCAAATTTGATATATTAGAATTATTAAAAGCTTCATTAAGTAATTTTTGTTTTAGACAACTACACATTACTTTTGAATTGTTATTCATAATATATCCAGTGTCATTACACTTTGTACATGAATAAAAAGGTTTTAAATATCCTAAATCAATACCTTTTGATTTTAATATTTCTTGTTTTTCAAATTTTAATTTATTTATTTTTTCATTTAATAAATTTAAATCCGATTTATTTCCATTTAAAATGTTTTTTGTAGTTTCAATTGCGAATTTATTTAATTCATTTTCTATTTCTTTTAATCTAGGAATTGATTCATAAAGTCTATTTTTTCTATTTATTAAATCAATTTCCGCTTTTGTCTTTTTTTGTTCATATTCTTTTAATAAGGTACTTAAAATTTCATTAGACATTTGAATCTCCCTTTTCAAAATTATTGTTTGCGTATAAGAAATCTAAATTATCATATTTTCTTTGTTCATAATTAGCTTTAGAAACACTTTGTTTAAGATTTTTTACATCTTTGGCTTGTTTTGTTCGTTGTTCTATAAAAGAATTTATTTCCTCAGGAGTTTTTAAATTATGTTCATGCCAATCTTTTATTATATTATTTATGTATTCAAAATTAGGATTTTGTTTTAAAGTAGTTCTTTTTAATGCAATTTCTATAATATTCATATCATATCCGTAGTTTAGAACCCAAGATTCGATATATGCTTCCTCATATTGAGTAAGTCCATTGTGTTTTCCTAATTTTTTTGCAATTAATTTCTTTATTTTTAATAATTTATCTTCTTGTTGAGAATAATTCTCTAAATCAGTCCATGTTTTTATTTGATGATTTCCCCAGGCTTCTGCTACAGCTTTTACATAATTTCTATGCATAGCAGATCTATTATAACAATAGTCAAATAAAGCAATCATAACCTGTTCATCAAAACCATATTTAGTAAACCATAAATCTATGTCATTGTACCAAGAAGGACCCATAATTCCTTGAAAATACATATTATTTATATGTTCAATAGCTCTAGCACGCGATTTATTTTTAGATGTTTTTTCTACTGATTTTGCGGATGCAGTTAAATTTGGAGAGTAAAGTTCATGTAAAGTTTTTTCTTGTAAATCTACCATTACATATCCAGTTGTTTTTTTGATTATTAAATTATTATCTTCTAAAAATTTAATTGATTCTTGAATTGATTTTAAAGGCACAGATAATTTTTTTGATAAATCATTTAATTTTACTTCTTTATTATATTTAGATAAAAAAATCATATATAAATAAATTTTTAAATAGTCACCAGGAATTTGAGGTAAATGTTCTGCAAAAAAAATATCCGGGATAGCTGTTTCAGAAAATAATAGAGATTTTTCATTTTGTTCAAATTTCATTGAATTTTACACCCCTTAACTTTAATAACTTTGTATAACAAATTATACAAGGTTTAGATAAAAAATTCAAGGATTTTTTGTTTTTTTATAAAGAATGAATTTGAAAAAAGAAAAATTAATCTTTATTATATAAAAATAATTTTTGTCTAAAAATAAATTTAAACATATATGAAAATACATACAATATATTTTCTCCATTTAAACCAACAAAACTTAATAATAATAAAGGAAGACAAAAAATTATTCCTAGAAAAATTTTTATTGAAATACTATTAAATAAAAAATTTAAAATTAAGAAAACAAGAAATATCCATAATATATTAATTATTGCAGTTGTATAATCAATAACTCCAAATATTTTATTCGCAAAATTATAATTTTGCGGAAAAATAAATTTCAAAAAATCACCACCTTTTAAAATAAATATAATATCCACAATTAATTAAATATTTGTGGATATACCACCGATAAATTCTCTAACTAATGAATTTGTTTTGATTAAAGCATAAATTCCTCCAACATAAATAAATTTAGATAGTAAATTTCCACTAGAATAATCTGTAGAAAATAATATAATTAAAACTAAGGATATTATTATTTGAATAAATAATAGTGAAAATAAATTTTTTATCCAGGATTTAAAAAACCAAGATGTATTTTTTAAAGCTAGAGATAAAATAGCAAAAGGAGAAAGAAGAGCAAATACTTTAACCATAATATATCTAAAAGAATAAGATAATACCAAATGTAAAAGCGAGAGGGTCAGAGTACCTTTTAATAATCCATCTAATGAAAAGATATTTATAGAGGAAGTGTTAAAGGATAATGTCATATTAATAGTTGTAATCAATTCTGAAAAAGAAATATTTTTATTGATAATATTTTCACCAATATTTTTTATTCCAAGTGAAATATAATAAACAATATTAATAAATTGTTCTAATAAAAAATATGAAAAATTCATACATATTCCACAAATAATTAATTTAAAAATAAATTGTTTTGGAGATTCAGTTTCTGAATATGTAAAATGTGATAATAAATATTTAATTGCAAAATATAAAATAATCCCAAGCAACATAGAATTAGATATTAATAATATACCATTTGTTGTTGAAGTTCCTAAAATATTTTCAAAATTATTATTTTTTAAAATATCAGAATTAATAAAGGTAATTTTATCAAAAGTTGAATATAAATTATTATCTACAGAACCCAAGAGTTGCTCAAAAATATTATTTATTGTAGATATTATTGTTTGTGAGACTGTATTAGTATCCAATTTTCCCTCCTAACCTATTAGAGATTTTATTGCAGATAAAATTAAATCAATTGCTAATATAAATGCATAGGAAAATAACGAACCTTTAATTATTTTTTTTCCAGTTCTAATTTTTTCTTCATCACCAAAACTAAATTTTTTCATAAATACTCCTGTGCCAACTGCTACAGCTGCTGCGGGAGTTGATAGTTTTAAAAGCCAACCTTCAATACTTTCAAAAGCAGAATTAATTTTTCCAATTATTTGTGGATCTGCAGCAAAACAATTTGAAGATAATATAAAAATAAAAAAATTAGTTAATAAAAATAAATAAAATATTTTATTAAATTTCATAAATTAATTCCTTTCTTTGAAATATGGAAATAAATTAATTTTTTCTGGTTTAAATATTTTATTTCCATCAGATAAAAATGTAAGAGCGGTGAAAGTTTCCAAATTTTGTGTAAAAAAATTAGTGTCATAAATAAAATCATTTTGTGAATATGAATTATAAGTTTCTGAAATATTTGAATTATGAGAATTTAAAGTATTAGTTATATAACTATAATGCGTTTCTTGTGCATTTTCAGATATAGTTTTAGAAATTTTTTCTTTTTCTTCTTTTCCTAATTGTTTTTGAGCTTCTTCAATAGTAAAAATATCATCAGTGCGAAACCAAATTTTATTAATTAAATTTTGCAAAATTACTTTTACTGAAGCTTCATCTTTTAAAATATTTTTTAAAGAATTATAACTTTGAGTACTAACAATATTAATACATTTTGCTTCTCTGCTAATAGAAAAAAAATCTCCATCTGTTTTAGTACAATATTTATCATATTCATCACAAATAAACACTGTAGTTTTTGATTTATTTTTTGCTAAATTTTGCATTACTTCAGATTGAAAATCCAATTTTAAATATGCTGCAATAATTTTTGACAATAAACTATATTCTGAAACATTCATATTTAAAACGACAATTTTTCCCTTTTCAATTACTTCATTAAATCCTGAAAAAGTTAATTTTTCTTTTGGACTGCAAAAAGTTTGAACAACACCATAATCTGAAATAAATGTATTAGTTATTCTTGTAATTTCCGAAATTAAAATACCTTTTGTTCTTGAATCAAGATTAAAAAATTCTTTTTGAAAAAAATCTAGACTTGCATTTAATTCATAAATTTCATTTTTATTTAATTTTGCTGAAATAAATAAATTTTTAATTATTTTTATTTTTTCATAAAAATAATTTTCATTTGTAATTAATTTATGTAATTCTAAAAAAGTAACGTAATTATTATTGTAAATTCTACATAATTTTATTGCTTCGCATAATATTTGTTCTACTTTATCTAACCAGTAAGATTCCGTATTATTTTCTGAAAAAAGTGTTAAAATTGTTTTTATCCTATTTGCTAATATTTGTGGTTTTAAATTAGGCTTATGCAAAGGGTTGTAAAAAATATTAGAATTTAATTGTATTATTATTAAATCATCATTTAAATTTAATTTTTCAGCATATTTTTTTACTTGGGAATAATAATTTCCTTTTACATCTAAAATGAGCATTCCTATTTTTTTATTATTTTTTGAATTAAATTCTAAAAATTGTTTAGTAAAGGGGTACATTGCTGAACTAGTTTTTCCAGATCCAATTGTTCCGAGTTATTAAAAAATTTTGATATAATCCATTTTCAGGAATAAATATTTTTTTATTATTTTCATTTTTTCCAATTAATAAATTTAAATTAGAATTATATAAATAATTTTTATTTTCTTTTTTATTATGGGGACTTGATTTGAAAATTTTAAATTTATTTAAAAATCGATTATAAAAAAAATTAATAAAAACTAAATTAGATATAAAATAACAAATAATAAAAGTAATTTTAATATATTTCCAAAGAATAGGATTTTCTTTACATATATCAAATGGGGATAGACCATATGGAATTATTATTTCTTCAGCAATAAAAATAGGATAAAATTTTTGATATGCAAGTATACAAGAAATTATTAAAAAAATTGATATAAATGCAAGTTTTTTATTTAATTTAAAAATAAATAAGTCTCCTCCTTTCTAATTTTTTTGATTTTGTTTGATTTTTAATTTTGAACCTTGTAAATTATGGAAAATTTTAATTTCGAAATAAGTATAAATTGAATATAAACTAACAAAAAGATTAATAATAAAGATAACAAAAAATAAATTTAATAAATTTGAAATAGTATCACCACCTTACAGTGAAATAATAATACAACATTTTTTTAATTTTGTCTATACTTTTTTTAAAATTTATGTTAAAATTATATTAAAATTTTTTTAAAGGAGGAAATTATGAAGTTTGACAAAGATACAAAAATAAGTGATATTCTTGAAGTTGCACCAGAAAAGGCAGATATTTTATTAGAAATAGGTATGCACTGTATTACTTGCCCTATATCACAAATGGAAACTTTAGAGGAAGCATGCGAAGTTCATGGGATTGATGTAAACGAAGTTCTTGAAAAATTAAATGCATAAAGTTGTAAACAAAATGATAAAATATTACAAAAAAGCTTATTTGAAAAAATAAAAGCAACAAAATAAACATAAAAACAAAAAAATTTTAAAAATGTATGTCAATAACTTTTGAAAATGTCCCAAAAATTTCTAAACATTAACGGAAAAATATTTCCGCTAA
>CANRHX010000005.1 GCA_947630545.1 uncultured Clostridia bacterium | reverse complement strand
AGACAAAGAGAAAACTGAGCAAATTTACTCAATTTTACTTGAGAATTTTTGCTCAGTTCTATTATACAATTTACAAAAATTAAAAAAGGAGCTTGGGCAAATTTCAAAAAATGTAAAAAAATCAGTTCCAAAACAGTAAAATGTCCTGTTAGCAGTATAGATTACTGCTAGCAGGACAAAAATTTTTCTAGAGGCTATATAAAAAATTACAAATTCAAAACCATTAACCTGTAACTATTTTAAATTATTTTGACATAAAGTATAAAATGTTATATAATAATTCAAATATTTATCAAAAAAGAGAGTAATAAAATGGACAAATATTTAGATTTTAGGCAAGAAACAGATTTTAAAAAATTAAATGAACCAGCAAAAATAATCAAAAATGGTGGAATTGTAGTATTTCCAACAGAAACAGTATATGGTATAGGAACAAATGGATTAAATGAACAAGCAGTTGAAAAATTGTATAAAGTAAAAAAAAGACCAAAAAATAAACCAATAAGCTTGCTAGTTTCAGATATTAAAATGATCAATCAAATAGCTAAAGATATAACAGAATTAGAATATAAGTTAATAGAAACTTTTTTCCCTGGACCTTTAACAATTATATTAAAAAAGAAAGATTGTGTACCCAATATTGTAACATCAAATGGAGATACAGTAGGCATACGTATGCCACAAGGAGAAATTGCAAGAAAACTTATAGAATATGCTGGAATACCAATTGCTACACCAAGTGCTAATATTACAGGAAAACCAAGTGGAATTGAACTTAAAAACATAATAAAAGACTTTGATGAAAAAGTAGATTATTATATAGATGGTGGAAAATGTGATATTGGTATTAGTTCTACAATTGTAAAAGTTATAGATGGAGTGCCAAAAATTTTAAGGCAAGGCAGTATAACAAAGGAAGAAATTGATAGAGTGTGTGTCACTCAAACCCGGAACCAATGACACAAAATGTGTCAATCAAACCCGGAACCGTTGACACAAAATTTAAGGAGGAATTGTTATGAGTGAAAAATTAAAACCAAAAACACTACCAGGATTTATGGAATTATTACCAAATGAGCAAATATTATTTAATAAGATGAAAGAAACAATACAAAAAACGTATGAACAATATGGATTTTTGCCATTAAATACGCCAATAATAGAAGATGCTAAAATACTACTTGCTAAAGCAGGAGGAGAAACAGAAAAACAAATATATAGATTTGAAAAAGGAGAAAACGATTTAGCATTAAGATTTGACTTAACTGTTCCACTTTCAAAATATGTAACTGAATATTATGATAAATTAAGTTTCCCTTTTAAAAGATATCAAATTGGAAAAGTGTATCGTGGAGAAAAACCACAAAGAGGAAGATATAGAGAGTTTTATCAATGCGATATAGATATTATAGGAGATGGAAAACTTTCAATTCTAAATGATGCTGAATTACCATCAATAATTTATGCTACATTTAAAAATCTTGGATTTAATGACTTTACTATTTGTATAAATAATAGAAAAATACTAAATGGATTATTTAGCAGTTTACAACTTAAAGAAAATTCAGCTTCAATCTTAAGAGTAATAGATAAAATTGATAAAATAGGTGCAGACAAGGTAAAACAAGAATTGTTAGAAGAAATAGAAGATAAAAAAGTAGAAGTTATAATGCAGTTTTTAAAAATAGATGGTGATAATAACAAAAAAATTCAAGATTTAGAAAATATGGGAATAACAGATGAAACTTTTGTAGAAGGTCTTAATGAATTAAAAACAGTTGTACAATTTATCAAACTGTTTGGAGTACCAGAAGAAAATCTAAAAATTGACTTAACTATAGCTAGAGGATTAGATTATTATACAGGAACAGTTTATGAAACATTTTTAAATAAATATAGAAATTTGGGAAGTGTATGTTCAGGGGGAAGATATGATAACCTAACAGAATATTATACAGATAGAAAGATGCCTGGAGTAGGAATTTCAATAGGATTAACAAGATTGTTTTTCTTACTAATGGATAACAAAATTATATCAGCTGAAAATGAATCGATATCTGATGCATTGGTTATATCAATGTCAGATGAATATGAAAAGGTTGCAGAAGTAGCAACTATACTTAGAGAGAATGGAATTAAAACACAGATAAATATAGAAGATCAAAAACTTGCTAAAAAGTTCAAATGTGCAGATAGATTAAATGTGCCTTATGTTATTATAATTGGAGAAGATGAAATTAAAAATAATGTTGTCACATTAAAAAATATGGTTAGTGGAGAACAAAAAACGACTACTTTAGAAGAAGTTATTAATATAATAAAAAGATAAGTTTAAGAATAAAAAAAAAGTCTTTTAATAAATATTATTAAAGGACTTTTTTAAAATAAACTCTATACAAAAAAATAATTTAGTTATATAATGTAAAGGATTTAAGAGATAATAATTTATTTCTTAAGTATAAAAAGAAAAAATTAGGAGATGTGAAGCGCATGCAATTAAAAAATGTATTAATGGGTCTAGAAGATCTAAAATTAAGAGGCAGTTTAGAACTAGAAATAAAAGGAATAGAAAACAATTCAAAAAATGTAAAGCCAGGATATTTATTTATTGCAATAAAAGGATTTTCAGTTGATGGACATAAATATATACCAAATGCAATAGAAAATGGAGCAACAGCAATAATGGTAGAAGAGGGCTGTGATTTAAAATCTTTGGGATTAACAGCTGATATTACAGTTATTATGGCAAAAGATACAAGGCATGCTTTAGCAATTGCTTCAGCAAATTTCTATAAAAATCCTTCTAAAAAATTTAAATTAATAGGTGTTACAGGAACAAAGGGAAAAACAACAACAACATTTATGATAAAAGAAATTCTAGAAAAAGCAGGGAAAAATGTTGGATTAGTTGGAACAATTGCTACTTACATAAATGGCAAAATGATAAAAGAAAGTGATAGAACAACTCCAGAGAGTTTAGAATTGCAACAAATATTTAATCAAATGGTGGAAGAAAAAGTAGAATACGTTGTAATGGAAGTGTCTTCTCAAAGTTTAAAATTACATAGAGTTGACGGATGTGAATTTGATATAGTATTATTTACAAACTTTTCAGAAGATCATATTAGTGAAAAAGAACATCCAACTATGGAAGATTACTTCAATTCAAAATTAAAGTTATTTGAAATGTGTAAAACAGGAATAGTTAATACAGATGATTTGCATGGAAATAAAATACCAAAATTATTTAAAGACAGTGATATTACTACATATGGAATTGATAATTTTGCCAACTTAATTGCAAAAGACATTACAATTACAAATTCATATGTTGATTTTAGAGTAAAAGTATCAGATAGAAATGAAAGAGTTAAAGTTGGAATTCCAGGTAGATTTAGTGTATACAACTCACTAGCTGCAATTTGTGTTGCAAAAAAATTAGGAATATCTCCAGATGTAATAAAAGAAGCATTGCTAGAAGTTAGAGTACCTGGAAGATCAGAGCTTGTAAATAATAAATTAGAATTGCCTATAATGATAGATTATGCACATTCACCAGAAAGTTTAGAAAACATTCTTCAAGCTGTAAAAAGTTATACAAGAGGAAGAGTAATAAGTGTATTCGGATGTGGAGGAGACAGAGATGGCGGTAAAAGACCAATAATGGGCGAAATATCTGGAAGAATAGCAGACTTTACAATAATTACGTCAGATAATCCAAGAACAGAAGATCCTGTAAAAATTGTAGAACAAATTGAAGAAGGAATGAAAAAGACAAAAGGTAACTACAAAGTTATTGTAGATAGAGTAGAGGCTATCAAGGAAGCAATAAATATGTCTAATAAAAGAGATTTAGTAGTTTTAGCAGGTAAAGGACATGAACCATATCAAGAAATAAATGGTGTAAAGTATCCATTTGATGAAAGAGTAATTGTCAATGAAATAATCGAAGAAATTGTCAATACCAAGGGTAAAGGCAAAGGAAAAAAGGAATAGGAAGGTTTGATAAAAGTGAATTTCAATACAGTAATATTATTAATATCTTTTTTGGTATCAGTAATATTAGGAATAATAATAATACCAATGCTTAGAAAATTAAAAATTGGGCAAATAGAAAGAGATGATGGACCACAGTCACATTTAAAAAAACAAGGTACTCCCACTATGGGGGGAATAATAATTATTATAGCAATGATAATTATTATAACAGGAACATATATATATTTAATAAATAATTCACAAGTAGATGTTGCAAACAGGTTAATACCAATGCTAATTTTAACAATAGGATTTGGAGTAGTTGGATTTATAGATGATTTTAAAAAATTAGTATTAAAAAATACAAAAGGGTTAAAACCGAGTTATAAGATGTTAGGGCTTCTAATAATTTCTGTTAGCTATGTTCTATATTTGATTTATGGATTAAAATTAGGAACTGAAACATATATACCAATAGCTAAAATATATATAGATTTACCAGTATATTTTTATATTCCATTTGCAGTTTTAGTAATATTAGGAACAACAAATGCAGTAAATTTAACAGATGGTATAGATGGACTATCTTCAAGTATTAGTTCTCTAATAATAACAACTTTGTCAATAATTGGAATAATTTATGGAATAACAGAAGTTTCAATATTTGGAAGTGCTGTAATTGGAGCAACATTAGGATTTTTAATATTTAATTTGCATCCAGCTAAAGTTTTTATGGGAGATACGGGTTCTCTCCTTTTAGGAGGAGTTATTTCAGGTCTTGCATTATATATAAAAATGCCAATATTGCTTTTAGTAATTGCATTAATACCAGTATTAGAAACAATATCTGTAATGATGCAAGTTTTATATTTTAAAAAGACAGGAAAAAGAATATTCAAAATGGCACCATTGCATCACCATTTCGAATTATCTGGTTGGAAAGAAAACAAAGTAGTAATAATATTTTGTTTAATTACACTTGCTACATGTGTAATAGGATTAAAAATAATATAATTTATAAATAAGGAAAAAAATAGGAAAGGAATTGGGATAATGGCAAAAAATAAAAAAAGTTTTTCAAGCTTTTTAAATAATCCAATTGATTTTACATTATTAATTGTAATATTATTGCTATTAGCAATTGGATTAATTATGGTATTATCAGCAAGTTCACCTTCTGCATTATCAGAAAGTGGTGATAGTTATAAATACTTTTCTAAACAATTACTTTTTGCAATTATGGGAATAATTGCAATGCTATTTATATCAAAAATTGATTATAGGTTTTATAGAAAATTCTATAAACATGCATGGATTATTTCTTTGATATTATTAGCATTAGTTTTAGTAATGGGAAAAAATATTAATGGTTCAAAAAGATGGATATATTTAACAGAAACATTATCATTCCAACCATCAGAATTGGTTAAAATACTTATGATAGTTTTTTATGCCGGAATTTTGACTAAAAATAGAGATGAATTAAGTAAATATAATCAAGGATTTTTAAAACACATGTGTTTATTAGCACCAATTATAGGGCTTTTAATGTTACAACCACACTTTAGTGCATCTATAGTAATTATAGGTATTTGTAGTATTATGATGATTGTTGCAGGTTGTAAATTTAAACATTTTGCACTTACAATAGGCTCTGTGGGAATACCTGGTGCAATTGCTTTGATTATTTTTTCGCCATATAGATTGCAAAGAGTTGTAACATTTCTAAACCCATGGCAAGATCCAACAGGAGATGGATGGCAAGTTATCCAAAGTCTATATGCGATTGGATCTGGAGGTTTATTTGGAGCAGGTCTTGGAGATAGTAAGCAAAAATATCTTTACATACCAGAACCACACAATGATTTTATCTTCTCAATTTTGGGAGAAGAATTAGGATTTATAGGATGTGCAATAGTTTTAATTCTTTTTGCTATTTTTATTTGGAGAGGTGTATTAATTGCGATGAAAGCTCCAGATATGTTTGGAAGTTTAATTGCTGTAGGAATTACATCTTTAGTCGCAATTCAAGTTATAATTAATGTGGCTGTTGTTACTTCTTCAATGCCAGCAACAGGTATGCCACTTCCGTTTTTTAGTTATGGTGGAACTGCCCTCTTTGTGTTACTGTGTGAAATGGGAATATTGCTTAATGTTTCTAGAGCTGGCAAACAAAGTTAATTATGGGGTGATTAAAAATGAAAGTGGTAATTGCAGCAGCAGGGACTGCAGGACATATTAATCCTGGCCTTGCAATTGCAAATAAAATAAAAGAGGAACAGAAGGGTTCTGAAATTATATTTATTGGAACTACAAGAGGTTTGGAAAATGATTTAGTACCAAGGGCCGGATATGAATTAAAAACAATAGAAGCGTATGGTTTAAGCAAAAAGATTTCAATAGATAATTTTAAAAAAATGTACAAAACATATAAAGGGTTAGGGCAAGCAAAGAAAATTTTGCAAGAATTTAATCCAGATATTGTAATAGGGACAGGGGGATATATTTGTGGTGCTGTTATTACTGCAGCGCACAAATTGAATATTCCTACAATGATACATGAAAGTAACGCTTTTCCAGGTAAAGCCGTAAAAATGCTTGCAAAAAATGTTGATACAATTTTAGTATCGTTTGAAGATGCTAAAGCTAGAATAAAAAATGCAAAAAACATTGTTTGTACTGGTACACCAGTAAAAATACAAAAACGAAATTATACTTTGAGTGAAAAAATTAAGATAATACAAGAATGTGGATTAGATACATCAAAGCCAATTGTTCTAGTATATGGTGGAAGTCAGGGAGCTCAAAAAATAAATGAAGCTTTAATTGAAATTATAGAAAATAATTTAAATAAATCTTATCAAGTTGTTTGGGCAACTGGTCCAAAACAGTATGATATTATAAAAGAACAATTGGAAGATAGGAGCATTAATATAAATAAAATACCAAATATGAAAATATTATCATATATTTACAATATGGAAGAAATGATGAATATTTCAGATTTAATAGTTGCAAGAAGCGGAGCAATGACAATTACAGAAATTTCTGCATTAGGGAAGGCATCTATTTTAGTGCCACTTCCAAATGTAAGTAATAATCATCAATTATACAATGCAAAGGTATTAGAAAATATTAAAGCTGCTAAAATAATAGAAAATCAAGCATTAAACGGAGAAATATTAAATACTACAATAAGTCAAATTGTATCAAATAAAGAAAAATTTATTAAAATGGGAAATAATGCTTCGAAGATTTATATTAAAAATACGAAAGAGAAAATTTATGAACAAATATTACAATTAGTAAATAGGGAGAATATATTATAATGTTTAAAAATATACAATCAAAAATAATATTAATAATACTAATTAGCGGAATAGTTGTTATAAGTGGACTTGGAATAAGGAATATATTAATATTAAATGATTTAAATAATAGTTTAAATGAAATAAATACCCAACAATTAACAGATTCTTTACAACAAGCTCAACATAGTAGTCAAATAGCTTTAGTTGTTGGAATAGTTGCATTTATAATTATAATTTTTTTAGTAAGATATTATCTTTCAAAGTTTGTAGTTTATCCTATAAATAGATTAATAAAAAGTGCAGGAGAAATATCTACAAAAGACGAAAATAAAAAGGGAAATAAAAAAGAAAATTTAGAAAAAGTTGATGATATTTTTGGATTAATGACTACAGAATTAAAAGAACAATTAAATGATGTTTCAACAAAGAAAAATCAAATTGAAACTATATTAAGGCATATGACTGATGGAATTATTGCTTTTAATATGGATAAAGAAATCATATTAATAAATCCTGAAGCAAAAAAACTATTAAGTATAAGACCAGAAGATAATACTTTTGAAGACATTTTTGATAAATTTAAATTAGATATAAATATGGAAAAAATCATTTATTTGGAAAATTGGACATCAACAGAACAAAGAGTACAAGTAGACGATAAATACATAAATATATTTTTTGCACCATTCAAAAATCAGGCAGATAGACCAGATGGTGTAATTGCAGTTGTACAAGATATAACAGAACATGTTAAATTAGATAATATGAGAAAAGAGTTTGTAGCAGACGTATCACATGAATTAAAAACGCCAATTACTTCTATTATGGGTTATGCAGACACCCTTTTAGAAGGTGAATATGATAAAGAAACTCAAGAAAAGTTTTTAAATGTAATTGCTTCAGAAGCAAGAAGAATGGCAAAATTAGTTACAGATTTACTTACACTTTCAAGGTATGATAATAAAAAACAAAAAACTCAAAAAGAAGAATTTGATTTAGGGGATTTAGTAAAAAAATGTCAGGACAAGCTTGCCATAGAAATAAAAAAGAAAAATCATACAGTTAATTGTTTTGTAACTGCAGATGTACCACCTGTTTATGCTGATAAATACGACATAGAAAGAGTAGTATTAAATATTCTTACAAACAGTATAAAATATACTAAAGAAGGTGGAGAAATAAAGATATATGTAGGATTTGTATATAATGATGCATATATAAAAGTGTTTGACAATGGAATAGGTATTCCAGAAGAAGATTTAAGTAGGATTTTTGAAAGATTTTATAGGGTAGATAAAGCACGTACAAGAGAAATGGGCGGAACAGGTCTTGGACTTTCAATTGCTAAAGAAATTTTAGATAAAAATGGTGGAAGTATAGATATTAAAAGTGTTGTAGGACAAGGAACAGAGGTAGTAATAAAAATCCCTACAAAGAGTTGATAAATGGATAAATTTATTGTATAATAATTTAGAGATTTTATATTTAAGTAAATTTAAGGAGAGATGGTACAAAGTGGATCCAAAGATAAAGAATATATTAGAGTGGATATATTGCGTAATTATTGCAATTGTTTTAGCATTATTATTTAGATTTTTTATAGGTACACCAACAATAGTCAAACAAGTTTCAATGTTTCCAACATTGGAGCAAAATCAAAGACTTTGGCTTAATAGATGGGGAAGAACAACTCATACTCTTCCCAAAAGAGGCGAAATTATAACATTTGAAGAACCAACAAAAATTTCTTATACTGAAGCAGATATAAATTTAAATTATCCTGTTGCTCAATTTAAAGAAAGACAAGGTTGGGATTGGTTTGTTAATAATTTCTTAGAAATGGGAGAAAAAAGGAGCTATATAAAAAGAGTAATTGCACTTCCTGGTGAACACATGCAAATTAAAGATGGAAAAGTTTATATAGATGATAAAGAATTAGACGAAGATTATTTGCAACCTGGTGTAGTTACAGATGTAGAAAATACTGGCTTTTCAGATATTATAGTTCCAGACAATTGTGTATTTGCAATGGGAGATAACAGAACTCGTAGTACAGATTGTAGATCATTTGGTTGTATTCCATTAGAAAAAATAGAAAGCACAGTAGCATTTAGATTTTGGCCATTTGACAAATTTGGTGGTATTGATTAGAAGGAGCATAAATGTTTGAAAAAGTAATTGGAAATAGCAAAATAAAAGAATATTTAAAAACATCAATTGAACAAAAAAAAGTATCACACAGCTATTTATTTATAGGAATTGAAGGAATAGGAAAAAAAATAATTGCAAAAGAATTTGCAAAAGAAATGTTATGCTTAAGCGAAAAAAATTGTGCTAATACATGTAAATCTTGCATTGAATTTGAATCACAAAATCATCCTGATTTTGAAATTATAGAACCTGATGGAAATAGTATAAAAATTGATCAAATAAGAGAAATGCAAAGAAAAATACAGGAAAAGCCAATTATTTCAGACAAAAAAATATATATAATTAATGATAGTCAAAAGATGACAAAAGAAGCCCAGAATTGTTTATTAAAGACATTAGAAGAACCTCCAGAATTTGCAATAATAATATTAATCGGAAGTAATGAAAGTTTATTTTTAGATACAATAAAATCAAGATGCATTATATTGCATTTTGAGCCAATTGATAATAATAGCTTAAAAAAATTTATTGAAGATAATTATGACATAAAAAATATAGATGCAGAAACGCTAAAAATATTTCAAGGAAGTATTGGAAAAGCAATTGATTTAAAAGATAAAATCTCTGAATATTCACAAATAGAAAAAATGCTAAAAGAATTAGACAAAAAAGATTTAATAGAAATTGTAAATATGTCTAAAATAATTTATGATTCTAAAGAAGAAATATATTCAATTTTAGAATATATAAATGTTATATTGTTGGAACTCTCAAAATTACACTATAAATACACAAAATGTATAAACATTGTGGAAAACACTAAAGAAAGATTAAAAAATAATAGTAATTATGATATGTGTATAGATAATATGTTATTTAACATGTGGGGGGAAGTTAATTGAAAAAGATTGTAGGAGTTAGATTTAAAAAATTAGGCAAAATATATTTTTTTAATCCAGAAAGATTGCATATAAGAAAAGGAGACAAGGTAATTGTAGAAACGGCTCAAGGAGAGGAATATGCTGAAGTTTTAATTCCAAATAGAATTGTGGAAGATGATAAAATAATAGCACCTTTAAAAAAGGTTATAAGAATTGCAACTTATAAAGACAAAAAACACTATGAAGATTGTAAAAGAAAAGAAAAAGAAGCATTTGAAATTTGTCAAAAGAAAATAAAAGAACATAAATTAGATATGACATTAACAGATGTTGAATTTAAATTTGATGATAGCAAAGTATTATTTTATTTCACAGCAGATGGAAGAATAGATTTTAGAGACTTGGTAAAAGATTTAGCTGCAATTTATAAAACAAGAATCGAACTTAGGCAAATTGGTGTAAGAGATGAAGTAAAAAGAATAGGTGGAAATGGCGTTTGTGGAAGAGAACTATGTTGTTGTACTTTTTTAAGTGATTTTGAGCCAGTTTCTATAAAAATGGCTAAAGAACAAAACGTATCTCTTAATCCTTCAAAAATTTCCGGAAATTGTGGAAGGCTTATGTGTTGCTTAAAATATGAAAATAATGTATATGAAGAAAAATTGGCTAAATTACCTCACATTGGGGCAATTGTAAAAACTGCAGATGGTGAAGGAGAAATAGATAGTATAGAGACTTTAAAAGAGAGAGTTAGAGTTAAAATTATGAATAGCGATGGAGATGGATATTCATATAAGAGATATGATGTAAAGGATGTTAAGGTTATAAAAGATGCAGAAGTAGAACAGGTTGATGAAGAAGAGATAAGAAATAAAAAAGAATTGGAAGAACTTGAGAAATTGGAGAATGAATAGAAAAAAGAAGTTGAAATTTTATATTTTCAACTTCTTATTTTCTTTTTCCTTGTAGGAATTAAGAAAAAAGCTCCAAAAATTATTGGTAAGTAAAATGTATATAATCTCCAAAACAAAATAGACATATTAATTGTACCTTGCTTAAAGATTGAATTAAAAATAATTAAAAATCCACCTTCAGCACCAATACCAGAGCCTGGAGTTGGAATAAAGGTCATAATCAAAAGTAAAATTGCCTGAGCTGGAACTATTTGAAAATAGCTAACACCATAATTTCCAAATGCTCTATAAACAACATAAGTAATAGAATAATAAAGCATACTTTGGATAATTGCCATTACAAAAATTCCAATAATAGTTTTTGGATATTTTTTCATATTTTTAAACTGTATACTAAAATTGGAAACGCTCTCGTCAAATTTATTAAATATTTTTTCATAATCTTTTACAATGTGCAATTTAGAACCTAACTTAATAAAAGGTTTGCATATTGTCAAAATAATATTCTTATTAATTCCTGCAAGTAGTACAAAAACAATTGCTAAAATATTCACGACAAAGCTAATAACTACGACCCACATATAATTGCTCATTAAGTCTTTTAAAAAGTTAAATTGAGCAATTATAAATGCAGAAGTAAATACTGCTAAAGCTGTTTGAGTCATAATAAACTTCATAGTCATTGCTGACATGGAATCACTAACGCGCTTTCCTGTTTTAGTGAGTTCATAAGCTTGCATAGGTTGACCGCCAGATGAGAACGGAGTAATATTATTAAATAATTGACCAATCATAGCTACCTTAAATGAATTAGAAAACTTTTGATCCTTATACATAGTTTTAAGGGGAAGATGAAGAGTAACTGCATCACAGATCCACCATAAAATTAAAATTATTACACCGACCAGCAACCCATTTGTAATCAACTGATTTTAACAAATTTATAATATTATCCAATCCATCAACATGAATCATATAAAACGCAAGTCCAACAAATATTATAAATATAAGCAAGAGACTTATAATATTAAGTCTCTTGTTTTTTGGTTTTTCACTTGGATTTAAAATTTCTTCATTTTGTAGATCTTTTTTTAAATCGTCGTTCATCCTATTCTCCTTTATTTGTCATTGCTTCTAAATCTAAAAGTTCTTGCCATCTAGTATCAACTTCTTTTTGGAATTCCTCTATCATCCACTCATTTCCAGGTTTAAACATATGTTTAAATCTTTTTTGAGGCTTTAAGAAATCTTCTATAGGACGTTTGTTTCTTGGTTTATAATTAATTTTATAAACACCATTTGTAACTTCATATAAAGGCCAGTAGCATGTTTCAACAGCTAATTTATTAATTTCCATAAGCATATCTGTTGGATATCCCCAACCTCTAGGGCAAGGAGATAATACATTTAAGAAGCAAGCTCCTTCTGTATAAATTGCTTTTTCTGATTTTTCATATAAATCTTTGAAATTATCAACAGCGATTGTTTGAGCTACGTAAGGTAAATGATGACCTACCATAATTTGAGTTAAATCTTTTCTAGATTGCATTTTACCAGGAATAACTTTACCAGCTGGAGATGTTGTCGTATCTGCAAATTTTGGAGTTGCAGATGAACGTTGAATTCCAGTGTTCATGTATGCACCATTATCATAGCAAACATAAACCATGTCATGTCCTCTTTCCATTGCTCCTGAAAGTGATTGTATACCTATATCATAAGTACCACCATCTCCACCGAAAGCAATAAATTTTGTATGCTCATCTTCTGGAAGTTTTCCTTGCCTTTTTAATGATTTATAAGCTGCTTCTGCTCCAGATAAAGTAGCACCAGCACATTCAAATGCTGTGTGTATAAAAGAATCTGTCCAAGCTGTATATGGATAAATAAAAGTAGATACTTCCATACATCCTGTAGCACAAGCAACTACTGCGTGATCTTCTGTTTTTACAGCCCTCATTACCATTCTAGCAACTACAGGAGCTCCACAGCCAGCACACATTCTATGACCTTCTGTGAAACGAGAAGGAGTTTCTGCTATAACTTTTTTCATATTATATGCCATAATTATTTTTCCTCCTTTCTCAAACCTAAATATCTATAAGGGTTTTCAACTTTTCCAGTTTTAACAATTTCTTGTAAATCACTAAATACTGATTCAATTTGTGTAGATGTTGTATCTCTACCACCAATTCCATAAATATAATTTACAGTAGGGACTTGAACTCCATTTGTAAACATACTTGATGTTACATCACTAAACAATGCACCACCAATAGCATTTAATGAATCAGATTTATCTAAAACTGCAACTGCTTTTAAATGAGATAAGGCTTTTGCAACTTCTTCACCAGGGAATGGTCTGTAGACTCTTATTTTTAGAAGACCTGCTTTAACTCCTTTTTCTCTTAAATTATCTATAACAAATTTTGTAGTTCCAGCTGTTGAATTCATACAAACTATTGCTATTTCAGCATCATCTAATTTATATTCTTCAAACAATCCATATTTTCTGCCAGTCATTTTTTCAAATTCTTTTGATACTTCTAAAATTACATTTTTTGCATTTCTCATTGCATTTGCTTGTTGAGCTTTGTGTTCAAATAAGTGTGATTGTAAATCTAAAGGCCCAACTGCAATTGGTTCTTGTCTATTTAATAAATAATGTTCTGGTTTATATGTTCCAACAAATTCTTTAACTTTTTCATCTTCTTCAAGTTCTATATTTTCAATAGAATGTGATGTTATAAATCCATCTTGGCAAACCATTAATGGAAGTAAAACATCTTTGTGTTCAGCAATTCTATGTGCCATAAGTAGGTTATCATAAGCTTCTTGGTTATTTTCTGAAAAGAGCATAACCCATCCGGCATCTCGAACACCCATTGCATCAGAGTGATCATTATGTATGTTTAAAGGTCCTGATACAGCCCTGTTAACTAATGACATAACTATTGGAAGTCTTAAACTTGATGCTATATAAATCATTTCCCACATTAAAGATAGACCGTTTGCAGATGTAGCAGTCATTGCTCTTGAACCAGCAGCTTCAGCTCCTATACAAGCACTCATTGCGCTATGTTCGCTTTCTACTGCAACGAATTCTGTATCAACAGTACCATTTGCTACGAATGTTGAAAAATATTGGGGAATTTCTGTAGATGGTGTAATAGGAAATGCTGCTACAACGTCTGGATTTATTTGTTTCATTGCAGTTGCTGCAGCTTCATTACCACTCAATCTTTCTCTTATACTCATTTGTCAACACCTTCTTCCACCATAGAAATTGCACCGAATGGGCATACTTTAGCACATACTCCACATCCTTTGCAATAGTCAAAATTGAAATCTGTTCTTTTTAAATCATCTTTAACTGGAATAGCATTTTCTGGACATACTGGAAAGCACATTCCACATTGTTTACATTTATCTTCATGGAATACAGGTCTTAAACTTCTCCAATCACCAGTTTTGAAATCTCTTGCATTTCCAGCGTCATAAATATTTCCACCTATTGTTAGTTTTTCCATAGGTGTATTTGAATTTATTTCTGTCATATTCATCACCTTTCTTAAACTATTGGATTTTTTTTACTTCTTTTAAAGCTAATTCTAAAGCTTTCATATTTCCTTCAATTACTTCAGGTTTTTTTGCAAATTTATGCTTAAATGAACCTTCCATATCTTTAAGTAATGCTTCGTCTGTCATAATTCCAGATACTTTTACTATTGCAGCAAGCATTGGCGTATTTGGAAAATATTTTCCAAGTGCTTCCATTGATACTTTTCTTGCATCAATTGTATAAATGCTTCCTTTGTATCCTTTTAAAACTGATGTTAGATATTCTGCATCTTTTGTAGTATTAATAACTATTGCTCCTTCTTCTTTTAAACCACCTGTTACATTAACAGATTCTAATAGAGTGTCATCAACAACAACAACATAGTCTGGTTCATAAATGTTACTATGAATAGTAATTGGTTTATCACTGATTCTGTTGTATGCAGTTATTGGTGCTCCCATTCTTTCAGGACCATATTCAGGGAAGCCTTGAATATATTTTCCTGTGTTAAATGCTGCATCAGCAAGTAATAATGATGCTGTTTTTGCACCTTGACCACCTCTACCATGCCATCTTATTTCGATTAAGTTGTTCATATGGGTTGCCTCCTTACTATATTTTTACATTCATAGTATATTCTTAAAATATCTTTGTGTCAAGACATTTTAAACTAATAGAAAAAATTTGATTTTCTTTACATAATATGATATAATATTTGTATGTTAGCAAATGGACAAAGTTCTCGATTTATCGAGAGCGCAACTTTTCATGGAGGGATAAACATGAATACTGAATTTTACACTTTCTTAGCAAATTCCGAGGACGATCTTAATGCCCGAATTCAAGCCTACAAAACTCGGCGTGGATTGGTGGAAATTGAGAGAAGCGCTCCGTCTGTTGGTATGACCAAGGATGAGCGAGGGAAAATCATTACAACTATTGCCATAACGGTAAAATTTGGTAATAATTAAGCCAAAGGCGTGTAGATTTTTTATATAATCTGCACGCTATCTTTTTGGCAAATTTTAACTATATAAAGAAATGAATGGTTGTCACATAACTATGTTAACCGAACATTTTGTAATAAAAATGTAATAAAAAGTCGAATACTTAGAGTAACCTTCAAAATATGAAACTCAAAATAAAAATGTTGCAATTGCAACTAGAAACTAAAAAAATCTACCATTATAATGAGCTCATAATACGAAATGGAGGAACAGTTATGAAAGTTATAAAAAGGGATGGAAGAGCAGTAGATTATAATAAAGAAAAAATTGCTATTGCAATTGAAAAAGCAAATCAAGAAGTAAGAGCAAAAGAAAGAGCTACAAAAGAAGAAATAAAAGAAATAGTAAAATATATAGAAGAATTAAACAAAAAAAGAATGCTTGTTGAAGATATTCAAGATATAATAGAACAACAGTTGATGGATAGAAAAAGATTTGAATTAGCTAAAAAATATATTGTTTATAGATACACAAGAGCATTAGTTAGAAAACAAAACACAACAGACGAATCAATATTAGGACTAATAAGAAACGAGAATAAAGAGCTGGCAGAAGAAAATTCAAATAAAAATACAATGCTTGCATCAACACAAAGAGATTACATAGCAGGAGAAGTATCTAGAGATTTAACAAATAGGTTACTACTACCAGAAAAAATAGTAAAAGCACATCAAGAAGGCATTTTACATTTTCATGATGCAGATTATTTTGTTCAGCCTATATTCAATTGCTGTTTAATCAATATAGCTGACATGCTAGACAATGGAACAGTAATGAATGGAAAATTAATAGAAAGTCCAAAAAGTTTTCAAGTTGCATGTACAGTTACAACACAAATAATAGCAGCTGTAGCAAGCAATCAATATGGTGGACAATCTGTAGATTTAATACATTTAGGAAAATATTTAAGAAAAAGTTATGACAAATTTAGAAAAGAATTATCAGAAAAATATAAAAATAAAATTTCTAAAGAAATGTTAGAAGAAATTGTTGAAGATAGAATAAAATCAGAATTAAAGGCAGGAGTTCAAACAATACAATACCAAATAAATACTTTAATGACAACAAATGGTCAATCTCCATTTGTAACATTATTCTTGCATTTAGAAGAAAATGATCCATATATAAAAGAAAATGCAATGATAATTGAAGAGGTACTAAAACAAAGATATGAAGGAATAAAAAATGAGGCAGGTGTATATGTTACACCAGCATTTCCAAAATTGGTATATGTTTTAGATGAACATAACTGCTTAAAAGGTGGAAAATATGATTATTTAACAAAACTTGCAGTAAAATGCTCAGCTAAAAGAATGTATCCAGACTATATATCAGCTAAAAAAATGAGAGAAAATTACGAAGGAAATGTATTTAGCCCAATGGGATGCAGAAGTTTTTTATCACCTTGGAAAGATGAAAATGGAAATTATAAATTTGAAGGAAGATTTAATCAAGGTGTAGTAAGCATTAATTTACCTCAAATTGGAATTATAGCAGACGGAGATGAAGAAAAATTTTGGAAATTATTAGATGAGAGATTAGAAATATGTAAAGAAGCATTAATGTGTCGCCATTATGCTTTGCTTGGCACAAAATCAGATATAAGCCCAATTCATTGGCAATATGGTGCAATTGCAAGATTAGAAAAAGGTGAAAAAATAGACAATTTATTGTATGGTGGTTATTCTACTATATCTTTGGGATATATAGGAATATATGAAATGACTAAACTTGTAAAGGGTGTATCTCATACAACACCAGAAGGAAGAGAATTTGCATTAAAAGTAATGAAATACTTAAAAGATACTGTTGAAAAGTGGAAAAAAGAAACAAATATAGGATTTGCATTGTATGGTACACCAGCAGAAAGTTTGTGTTATAAATTTGCAAGAATAGATAAAGAAAAATTTGGTGAAATAACAGATATTACTGACAAAGGATATTACACAAATTCATATCATGTAGATGTTAGAGAAAAAATAGATGCATTTGATAAATTAAAATTTGAAAGTGATTTTCAAAAGCTATCTACAGGCGGAGCAATATCTTATGTTGAAATACCAAATATGAAAAATAATTTATCTGCATTGGAAACAGCAGTTAAATTTATATATGATAATATTCAATATGCAGAATTTAATACAAAATCAGATTATTGCCATGTATGTGGATTTGATGGAGAAATTCAAATAAATGATAATAATGAATGGGAGTGCCCACAATGTGGAAATAAGGATCATTCAAAAATGAATGTTGTTAGAAGAACTTGTGGCTATCTTGGAGAGAATTTTTGGAATACTGGCAAAACAAAAGAGATAAAATCAAGGGTATTGCACTTGTAAGAAAATTTTTGTGTCATTGGTTCCGGGTTTGGTTGACACAAAAAAAGGAGTATTAAATATTATGAAGTATGCAGCAATAAAAAAATGTGATGTAGCAAATGGGCCAGGAGTTAGAGTATCATTATTTGTAAGTGGATGTAATCATCATTGTAAAGGATGCTTTAATGAAAAAGCTTGGAACTTCAATTATGGTAATGATTTTTCAGAAGAAACAATAGATAATATTATAGAAGATTTAGATAAAGAATATATAACAGGTCTAACGCTACTTGGTGGTGAACCACTTGAAAGAGAAAATCAAAAAGGATTAGTAAGGTTAATTAAGAAAGTTAAAGAAAAACTTCCCAATAAAACTATATGGTGTTATACAGGATTTGATTATGAAAAAGATGTTATGGGACATATGTATAATGAATGGCCAGAAACAAAAGAGATAATGGATAATATAGACGTTTTAGTTGATGGAAAGTTTGAATTAGAAAAAAGAAATTTAAATCTTCAGTTTAGAGGCTCAGAAAATCAAAGATTAATAGATGTAAAAAATAGTAAATTACAAAATAAAATTGTTTGGGCACAATTATAGTTAAAAAATGAATTCTAATCCTAATTAATAGGATTACGAATTCATTTTTGATTTTTTATTATAAAAAGATTAATAAAATTATAATTCAACTATATCTTCTGTAGATCTAGGCATTAATTTATTGTCGTCTACAAAACAATCGCATTTTTCTTCTTTTTTGCCTTTTAAGCATTTACCTTCATGATTACATTTAGCACAAATTTTTATTTGTTTAGTATCGTTTACCCAAATTTGAATTGCATATTTTTTATCTGGGCAAAGAGGTCCAAAAACAAATTCTCCTTCTTTATCAGTAAAAGTATGACCAACAGGTCTTCTTTCTTCCTTTCCGCAATCATATACAACTTCAACTAACTTAACAACAGCATCTTGAACTGGTTCTTTAAAGCAATCTTTTACAATTCCATAAATTACATTTCTATGATCTTCTGGTAAAGTTATATCTAAGTCAAATTGTTTGCCTTTACTAATTACTCCATCTACGTCAATTTTAGGGCATTCTGGTTTTTTAAATTCTTCCATTTTTATCATCCTTTCAAAGTTTTAGTAGCAACCTACTTAATATATTTTATGAAAAGAATGTCGAAATGTGATTGAATTTGAATGTAATAAAAGTAAATTAAAATCATAAAATTAAAGTAGAAGCTTGGAGGTTTATATGTTTTTAGTTTTAAATAAAGAAAAGATATGTGCATATGTTGTTTCAGTTTTAACAGTATGTTTTTTATTTTTTATAGCAAAAGTAAACACAGACAAAGTAGTAGAAACATCTTCTAATTCTATACAAGTAAATAATGTTCAGGAAAATAATGTTAAAGAAAATAATGTAATTGCGAATAATATTGTAAAATAAAGGAAATAATATCCCCAAAAGAAGGGGGTTAACATGGCTTTTATTGGGGTGATTTCTGAACACCAAAAATTTGATATAATTAAAAAAAACATACAAAAAAATGTGAATAAAAATGAAATTACGTTAATAAACATTAATAATAAAAATATAGAAAATTTAAAAAATATTAAATTTGATACAATAGTATTATTAGATTCCATAGAAAAATTTAAAAATCAAAATTCTAATTTACAACTGATTTGTAAGGATATTAGATATTTAATTATTAATTCTGATATTAAAATAATGTTAGATGTATTAGCAGACATTAAAGCAAATATATTAACATTCGGACTTAATCATAAATCTACAATAACTTTTTCAAGCATAACGGATGAAAATATATTAATTTCAGTGCAAAGAAGTTTTATGAACAAAAATGAAAAATTAGTTGAAGTAGGTGAATATAATTTAAAAATAAATAAAGAAGAAAGAACAAATTTATATGAAATCTTAGTATCATTTATTATAAAGCAATTGTATTTATAAACATAAATCCAAAAAATAATAGTTACAATATTGTTAAAATAAGGAAAAAAAGATAAAATTTAACTTTTTATGTAGACAAAACCAAAAAAATAGTGTATAATAGAAAAAGATGGAAAAGCTAAAAGAAAAAAGTACAATTGATAAATAAAAAAAGATAGGGGAGGAAAAAAATTGGATACAAATTTTTTAGAAAACAACTATATTACATTAGTTGGTAAAGTTACAGGAGAAAAAAGACTAAGCCATGAAATTTATGGGGAGAGATTTTTCATATTTAATCTTGAAATTCCAAGATTAAGTGGAAATTCTGATGTAATCCCAGTTACAATTTCAGAAAGAATAATAACAGATAATATGTTATTAGAAGGGAAAAAATTACTAGTAAAAGGTCAATTTAGATCTTATAACAGCTACGAGAATGAAAAAAATAAGTTGATTTTAACGGTATTTGCAAAAGATATTGTTGAAGTTGAAGAAAAAGAAGAAAATGAAGAAAACGAAATGGTAAAAAAAGACATTGTAACAAACGAAGTTGTATTAATAGGTTACATATGTAAAAAACCAATTTATCGTCAAACTCCATTTGGTAGAGAAATTGCAGACATATTACTTGCAGTAAACAGAGCATACAATAAGTCAGACTATATACCATGTATTGCTTGGGGAAGAAATGCAAGATTTTGCCAAACAATAGAAGTAGGAACACAAGTAAAAGTAGTTGGAAGAGTTCAATCAAGAACTTATGAGAAAAAATTTGAAGATGGAACATCAGAAACTAGAGTAGCTTATGAAGTTTCTATAGGTAGTCTAGAAGTTATTAATGAAAATAATTCAGAAAATGAACAAGAACAAAAAGAAGAAGCAGTATAAAAAAATATAAAAAAAGCCAGATTATATCTGGCTTTTTTATTAGTTATTTGATATAATCTAAAAAGTGAAAAAGGAAGGAAATAAGCATGGAAAAAAATAAGAAAAAAATATTAAGTAATAATGTAAAATTTTCAATAATTGCGATTATATTAATTGTAATATTTTGTGTTGCAATATCGCCAATAACATTACAAAATGATACATACTACACAATAAAAATAGGGGAACATATACAAAATAATGGAATTGATATGAAAGATCCATTTTCTTGGCATGAAGGATTAAATTATACGTACCCACATTGGTTATATGATTTATTAACATTTAAAATCTATGAAACCTTTGGATTTACTGGAATATATGTTACCACGTGTATTTTAACAAGTGTACTTGGAATTTTAATATATTTTGTAAATAGCAAATTGTCCAAAAACAATGTAATTTCACTTATAGTGACAATAGGTGCTTTATATTTAATAATAGGTTATATTACAGCAAGAGCTCAACTTGTAACATTTATATTATTTATTTTAGAAGTATATTTTATTGAAAAGTTTATAGAAAATAAAAAGATGCGATATGGATTAGGACTATTTATAATTGCACTATTAATAGCAAACCTACACACCGCAGTTTGGCCATTTTTCTTTGTTTTATTTTTGCCATATATAGGAGAATACTTGGTTGCAATTTTAGGAGATTTTATAATATATAGAAAATCTAAAGAATTGAAATTAAAAAGAAAAATAAAATTTACAAAAGATGAAGCAAAAAGAGAAAAATTTAAGAAGCAATTAGATGAACTAAATGAAAAAGTTGAAAAAATAAAAATTAAACGTGCTAAAAATCTAGAAAATCCATATAAAATTAAAATAACAAAAAATAAAAATGTAAAATTGCTAATTTTAATTATGATATTATGCATCTTTACTGGACTAATGACACCTATAGGAGATACACCATTTACATATTTAACAAAAACAATGGAAGGTAACACAACAAAAAGTATAAATGAACATTTGCCAATGACAATTTCAAATCAGCCAGAAGTGTTATGTACGATAATAATTTTATTAAGTATTATAACATTTACAAAGGCAAAAATAAAATTAAATGATTTATTTATGATAGGTGGATTAACGTTACTAATGTTATATACAAGAAGGCAATTGTCATTATTTTCAATTATTGGGTCAATAGTATTAAGTAGATTAATTGTAGAAATGATAAATGAATATGATCCAGAAATGCTACAAAAAATTTCTGAAAGGATATTAAAGTCAATACCACTAGTTATTATTATACTTTTAGTATTATGGCTTTCTTATGATAAAGCAAAACATAAAAAATATGATGAATTTGTTAGTGAATCAACTTATCCTGTAGAGGCTTGTGATTATATATTGGAGAATATAGATTTAAGCAAAGCTAGGTTTTATAATGAATATAATTATGGTAGTTATATGATATTTAGAGGAATCCCAGTATTTATTGATTCCAGAGCTGATTTATATGCACCTGAATTTAGTGGATTAGAGGATGACATTTTTAGTGACTTTATAAATGTTTCAAGTGTGGGAGCTTATTATGAAGATATTTTCGAAAAATATAATTTTACACATATTCTTGTATATTCAAATTCTAAAATAAGTATGTTAATTGATAAATCACAAGATAAAAATTATAATAAAATTTATTCAGACGACTATTTTGTTATTTATGAACGCTTAAATGCTAAATAATAGTTACATATTGAAAAGAGGAAAATATGGAAGAAATTGTAGTAAATGAAAATAATAAAAAAAGGATAGATGCTTATTTATCAGATAAAACTGAATATTCTAGGGTAACTATTCAAAGGCTTATAGATGAGGAAAAAATCAAAGTAAATGGAAACAAGACAAAGGCATCATATAAAGTACAAAATGGAGACAAAATAGCAATAGAAGAAGTTAAAGCAAAGGAAATTGAACTTAAAGCACAAGATATTCCATTAGAAATTTTATATGAGGATAATGACATAATTGTTGTAAATAAACCAAAAGGAATGGTTGTACATCCAGCAAATGGAAATCCAGATGGAACGCTAGTAAATGCAATAATGGCTATATGTAAAGACTCTCTGTCTGGTATTGGCGGAGAAATAAGACCTGGAATAGTACACAGACTTGATAAAGATACTTCTGGCGTTATAATAATTGCTAAAAATGATAAAGCTCATATAAACTTAAGTGAGCAAATAAAAAATCATGAAGTAGAAAAAAAATATATAGCACTAGTACGAGGAAATATCCCAGAGAATGAAGCAACTATTAATATGCCAATAGGTAGAAGCAACAAAGACAGAAAGAAAATGGCAGTAGTAAAAAATGGTAAAAATGCAGTTACGCATTTTAAAGTATTAAAAAGATTTAGAAATTATACATTACTAGAAGTCAAAATTGAAACTGGAAGAACACATCAAATAAGAGTTCACCTATCTGAAATTGGTTATCCAATAATAGGGGATACTGTTTATTCAAATGGTAAAAATGAGTGGGGAATAGTAGGACAATGTCTTCATGCAAAATCTATTAGATTTAAACATCCAATTACTAATAAAGAGATGCTTATAGAAGCTGAACTTCCAGAGTATTTTAAAAAAATAATTGAGGAGGAGTAATGGAACAAATTAGATTGCAGAAGTTTTTAGCAGAAGCGGGTATAGCCTCAAGAAGAAAATGTGAAGAGTTAATTGTTGAAGGAAAGATAGAAGTAAATAGCAAAGTTGTAACACAATTGGGAATAAAAATAAATCCTAGTAGTGACAAAGTCACATATAATGGAAAAATTGTGGAAAATGTTTCAAAAAAAGTTTATATTTTACTAAATAAACCTATAGGATATGTAACAACAGTAAAAGATCAGTTTGGCAGGGACAATGTTTTAGATTTAGTAAAAATAAAAGAAAGGATAGTACCTTGTGGTAGGCTTGATATGTACACTTCTGGAGCTTTAATTCTTACTAACGATGGTAATTTCATTTTTAAAATAACGCATCCAAAGCACGAAATAACAAAGACTTATACTGTAACCTTAAATGGGATAATTTCAGATGAAGAAATTCAAAAATTACGTGATGGAGTAGAGATTGACGATAATGGAGTACCATATATAACTAGAAAAGCTAAGGTTAAAATATTAAAAACCGATATTGAAAAAAATATTTCTCGTATAGAAATAACAATCCATGAAGGAAAAAATAGACAAGTTAGAAAGATGTGTGAGACATTAGGAAGAAAGGTTTTAGCATTACATCGTAGCAAAATTGGAGATATTTCGGTTAAAGATTTAGATCTAGGAAAATGGAGATATTTAAAAAAATATGAAATAGATAAATTAATGTAATTAATAAAAACTATTAAAATATATAATTAATGTGGTTGATAAAATCTATTAAAATATATAAATTAATGCGATTAATAAAAAACTATTGAAATTTATAAATCAAAAATATATAATAAGAAAAAACGAAAGATAAGGAGAAACAAATGATTTTAAATAAAATTACGCCAGAGGGATGGCTAGATAAAATAGCAGTATTAAATGAAGAAAATATTGAAGAATATATACAAAATAAAAAAACACTACAAGGAATTGTAGAAGAATGTGATGATGAATTTAATTTACATATAAATTTAGGAAATAATATTAGAGGGATAATTCCAAGATCTGAAGTTGAAGGAATAAATATTGGAGAAGATGGACTTCCAAAAATAAATCTTTGTACAGGAAAAGTACATAAATATGTTCAATTCAAAGTAAAACAAAAAAAAGATGAGAATACAGTATTTCTATCAAGAAAAGAAGTTCAAAATGAAGCATTAAATTGGGTAAAAAAAGAATTAAAAGAGGGAGACTTAGTTACACGGAATAGTCAAGAGAATAGAAAGCTATGGAGTATTTATAGAAATTGGTGGCGGAATAGTCGGATTAGCTCATATTGAAGATTTATCAATTGCAAGAATAAAATCACCATTTGAAAGGCTAAAAATTGGACAAAGGATAAAAGTTATGGTAAAATCTATAAATAGACAAGATGGAAGAGTGATTTTGTCATACAAAGAATTGCTCGGAACATGGGAAGAAAATGCAAAACAATTTTCAGTTGGTCAAAAGGCAAGAGGAATAGTACGTGAAACAGAAAAAAATAAAAATGGTATATTCATTGAACTAATGCCTAATTTGGTAGGAATGGCAGAATATGAAGACGGTTTGGAATACGGGCAAAAGGTTGATGTTTATATAAAAAGAATTGATTACGAAAGAAAAAAAGTAAAAGTATTAGTTGTATAATATGATATTAGTAATTTTTAATATCAGGAGGAGGAAAAATGATAAAAGATAGTGAAATTAAAGCAGAAGTATCACCATTTGCAATGAGAGAAGGTGAAATAAAAACCTTTGATGGGAAAGATGCGTATGTATCTATGAATCAAATAGTTCATAAAATAAACATAGGGCATATAACAGACATTCATTTTGCAATATTAGAAATTGTAAATGACTTTGAGTTCATAACATCAAGGCAAATTTATCAATTGCTAGAATTAAAAGGTATTGATCCACAAACCCAAGATAAGTTAAATAACAAATTAGAAAGTTTAGTAAAATCTAAAATTCTTACAAGATACTACTTTACATCAGATGAAGGAAAAGGTGTATATAGAATTTATTGTTTAGAAAAAATGGGAAAATACTTATTAAATTCAAAAGAAATTGAATGTAAATGGCAACAATCAGATAATACTAAACCGGTTGCAATGATAAAGAAAAGATTAGTTGGAAATCAAATATTAATTGCATATAAAAAGAAGGTAAAAGCTTTTGATAGCTATACTATAAAACCAGTTATTAATGCAAAGCAATCAGGGAAAACATTTAAAACAAATGGTGGGGTAAAACTTACCAAAGCTAATAAATCAATTGATTTTATATTTGAAGTAGTTAGAAGAGAAGATGATTGGCAAAAGAAGCTAGTTGATAAAATGAAATTATATAAAGATTTTTATGAAAATTATGTTATGGGAGATTCAGGATATAGCAGTATGCCTCAACTTATAATTGTTGGTGAAGACGAAAAACATTTGGCAGAAATATTTAAGGAAATTGTTACATCACAGGTAGAGATTTCTAAAATTTCATTACTGTTTACTACAGATTTACGACAAAATGCAGATGATTTATCTCAATCTTTAATTCAATTTAAATTGGATGAAAATACTAATAAATATAAAGTAGAAAATGTAAATTTAAAATTATTGGAAGGATAAAAATTTGTGTCACTGGTTCCGGGTTTGGTTGACACATTTTGTGCCATCGGTGCCAGGTTTAAAATACTCTGACCTTGCACCGATGGCACAAAATGTGTCAACCAAACCCGGAACCAGTGACACAAATTTTTTATATTCCTAAAATTTTTTTTGCATGTTCCACATCTTCGTTAGTGGAAGGTTGTACATTTTCTAATTCATATTTTAATCCAAGGTCTTTCCATTTAAATTTTCCCATATTGTGGTAGGGAAGAAGTTCAACTTTTTCAACTGTTTTTAAACTTTCTATAAATGCTTTAAGTCTTAATAAATCATTTTCATCATCAGTATATCCAGGAATTAAAACTTGTCTAATCCACATTTTAATACCATTATCTGATAAATATCTCGCAAAATCTAATTCATATTTATTAGAAAAGCCTACTAATTTTTTGCATTTTTCATCGTCGATATGTTTAATGTCCAGTAAAACTAAATCAGTTAAAGAAAGTAATTCTTTTATATCATCAGTAATTCTAAACATACCAGATGTATCAATGCAAGTATGAATTTTCTCTTTTTTTAGTTTTTTAAAAAGATTTATTAAAAACTTGACCTGTAGTAGAGGTTCACCACCAGATGCAGTAACCCCTCCATTCGGATAGATATAGTTTTTATAATGCATAATTTTATTAAATATTTCATCAATTGAATATAGAGTTCCGCTATTGACCTTCCAAGTATCACGATTATGACAATATTTGCACTTTAAATGACAACCTTGCATAAAAAATACGAATCGAATTCCTGGACCATCAACAGTTCCAAAAGATTCAAATGAGTGAATATTTACATAGTTATTTTTATCGTTATTTTCCATGTTCTGCTCCTAAAATCTGCCAAAAGTAATAATATCTTTTGGCAGTTTTGTTTGTTTTATATTCTTTCATGAATTGTTCTATTAATTACATCTAATTGTTGCTCACGAGTTAATTTTGTAAAGTTTACAGCATATCCAGAAACACGAATTGTAAGTTGTGGATATTTTTCTGGATGATCCATTGCATCTTGCAATAAACTTCTATCAAAAACATTTACATTTATATGATGTCCTGTTTGAGCAAAGTAACCATCCAACATGCTAACTAAATTTGAAATTTTTTGCTCATCGTCTTTTCCAAGAGTACCAGGTGTTATAGAGAAAGTATAAGATATACCATCTTCTGATGAATCAAATGGAAGTTTTGCAATTGAGTTCATTACAGCTAATGCACCATTTCTATCTCTTCCATGTAGTGGATTTGCACCAGGTCCAAATGGTTCACCAGATTTTCTTCCATCTGGAGTATTTCCTGTTGATTTACCATAAACAACATTAGATGTTATTGTTAAAATTGATAATGTATGCTTTGAATTTCTATAAGTAGGATGTTTTCTTAATTTTTTGATAAATGTTCTAACTATATTTACAGCAATTTGGTCAACTCTATCATCATCATTTCCAAATTGAGGATAATCTCCTTCAATTTCAAAGTCTGTAGCTAAACCAGTTTCGTCTCTTATAACTTTTACTTTTGCATACTTAATTGCAGATAAAGAATCAGCAACAACTGAAAGACCTGCAATTCCACATGCCATTGTTCTAATTACATCTCCGTCATGTAGAGCCATTGCTAATGACTCATAGCAATATTTATCATGCATAAAGTGAATTCCATTTAAAGCTTTAATATATATTCTTGCAACGTAATCCATCATAACATCAAATTTTTCCATAACTTCATCATAATCTAAATATTCTGAAGTTATAGGTGTATATTTTGGAGTTATTTGTTTGCCTGAAAGTTCATCTCTACCTCCATTTATTGCATAAAGTAGAGTTTTTGCTAAATTAGCTCTAGCACCGAAAAATTGCATTTGTTTTCCTATTTTCATTGGAGAAACGCAACAAGCTATTCCATAATCATCTCCAAGTGTTGTTCTCATAACATCATCATTTTCATATTGAATTGAAGATGTTTTAATTGAAAGACTTGTTGTATATCTCTTAAATCCTTCTGGTAATCTAGTAGACCATAAAACTGTTAGGTTTGGCTCAGGTGCTGGTCCTAAATTCTCTAAAGTATGAAGAATTCTAAAAGAATTTTTAGTAACTAATGTTCTTCCATCAACTCCCATACCACCAATACTTTCAGTTACCCAAACTGGGTCTCCACTAAACAATTCATTGTATTCAGGAGTTCTTAAAAATCTAACCATTCTTAATTTCATTACAAAGTGATCAATTATTTCTTGAGCTTGAATTTCTGTTAAAGTACCATTTTGTAAATCTCTTTCTATATAAACATCTAAAAATGTAGAAGTTCTACCCAAGCTCATTGCAGCACCATCTTGTGACTTTACAGAACCAAGATATCCAAAGTATAACCATTGTACAGCTTCTTTTGCATTAGACGCTGGAATAGATATATCATAACCATATTTTGATGCCATTACTTTAAGCTCTTTTAATGCTTTAATTTGTTCACTAACTTCTTCTCTATTTCTTACGATATCTTCAGTAAAATTATCAACATCTAAAATTTCTAATTCTTCTTGCTTTTCTTCAATTAATTTATCTACTCCATAAAGTGCTACACGTCTGTAATCACCAATTATTCTTCCACGACCATAACCATCTGGTAATCCTGTAAGTAAATGAGAACTACGAGCAGCTCTTATATCTGGTGTATATATATCAAATACTCCATCATTATGAGTTTTTCTATATTTATGAAAGATTTCTTCAACTTTTTCATCTAATTGTTTATCACATGCAGCAGTTGCTTTCTCTACTATTCTAATGCCTCCAAATGGCATTATAGCTCTTTTTAAAGGCTCGTCTGTTTGTAATCCTACAATTTCTTCTAAATCTTTGTCAATATAACCAGCTTCGTGTGAAGCTACTGTAGAAGGTGTTTTTGTATCTATATCTAAAACTCCACCTTTTGATTCTTTTTCTTTTTTATATAATTCTAATACTTCATCCCATAGTTTTTTAGTTTTTTGAGTTGCCCCTTCTAAAAAACTAGAATCTCCTTCATATGGTGTATAATTTTTTTGAATAAAATCTCTTACGTTTATTTCTTCTTGCCATTCACCACTTTTAAATCCTGACCATTCTTTAAATTCCATTTTTCACAATCCTTTCTTTTTTCTTTATCTAAAAATATTATTTCTTTTTATGCCAAAAAATATAATACCATAAATTTACTTTTTTTACAATGAATTTTATATATTTTTAATAAAAATAAAAGCCATTTTTGTAAAATGACTTTTTAATTATTAACTTTCTGCAATAGTTTTTGCGACATTGTAGATTAATTTTTGCTTTTCTGGTGAACAATTTTTCAAAATTTCAGAGAATTCTTTTTCTAAATAATTTTCTGAATTGTTAGCTGCACCATTTAGCATATATCCTTCTGTAACATCTAATAATCCACAAATTTGATTTAGCCTTTTCAGATTAATTTGAGAATTTCCTCTTTCAACTCTACTTAAGAAAGCAACAGAAATATCAAGTTGTTCAGCCAAATCTTCTTGAGTATAATTTTTAGCTAGTCTTGCTTGTCTTATTCTAGATCCAATAATATTATAATCTAGTGCCATAAAAATCACTCCTTAAAATTAGCAAATTAAGTTATATTAAAGATTTGCTATGTATATTAAAGTGAATATAACATTATATAGTTAAACTTTACAGAAACCTATGTGTTGAAATAAATACATTAATTTATATAATTTAATATTTCCAAAATAAAAAATAAAATTCTTCAGATGAAAATTAAAGAAAAAACGAGTAAAAAAGAATTTATAAGAGTAAAAAGGGAAAAAATAAAAAAATTAAAAGAATATTTTGTAATAAATTTTAAAAATTGGGCATAATAAAGTATACATAATTTGCAAAAACAGTGAATATATAGTATAATAAAGAGTGGTTGTTTGGAAAATTATGGAAAACTTTTTAATATGTAATTAAGTTAGTAAATTCGGAACAATAAAAGGAGAGTGAATTTTATTTTAAAAAGAAAGCTTAAATTTTATACAAAAGAAAGCTTGAAATTTGTGGGAATGATAACAATAGCCTTTGGTTTAATAATTGGAATGATATTTATAAAATATAAACCTGTATATGCAGTAACATTAGGTAATGAAGAAGTAGGTTATATAGAAAATAAAGAAAACTTTGAAAAAGAAGTAGAAAAAAATGTAATAAACTATTCAGCCAAAAATGTTGATAGTGTTAATATAAAGGACAAACCTAGCTATGAGTTTAAATTAGTAAGTAGGGAAGAAGAAACTAATGAAAAAGAAATTATAATTGCTATGCAAAAAGATATGACTATAAAATATAAATACTATGAAATAGCATTAAACGATAAAGTAGTTGAAAAAGTAGATAATAAAGAAGAAGCACAAAATTTAGTTAATCAATTAAAAAAAGATGATAAAGATTTAAAATTTAACATAATAGAAAAGATAACAACCAATATAGAAGAAATAAAGACTGATAAAATTGAAGTGGCAAAAACTAATATTTCTAATAAAATAAAAGAACAAAAGGAAAAAGAAAGTATTATAGGAGAAGTTAAAGGAATTAAATTAGCTGTAAAACCAGTAGAGGGCATTATTTCTTCAAGGTATGGAGTAAGTAGTAGAATTAGAAGGTCAACACATACAGGGTTAGATATAGCGACTTCTTCTGGAACACCAATTAAGGTTGTATCTGATGGAACAGTTATATCTGCACAATATACAGGGTCTTATGGTAATTTAGTAAAAATAAGCCACGGAAATGGTGTTGAAACTTGGTATGCACATACAAGTAAAATGTATGTATCAGCAGGACAAAAAGTTAAAGCAGGAGATGTTATTGCTGCAGTAGGAAGTACAGGTAATTCGACTGGACCACATTTACATTTAGAAATTAGAATTAATGGAAATCATGTAAATCCACAAATTTATATGTATAAATAATAAATAAAAGAAGCCATAAGGCTTCTTTTATTATATCTAAATTATAAAATTATACAAATAAGTCCGCCACTGCCTTCATTTACAATACGTTCCAAAGTTTCTTGGATTTTCATTTGAGCATCTTCTGGCATTTTAGCAAGTTTAGTTTGTAATCCTTCATTTACAAGTTCATGCAAATTTTTTCCAAAAATATTAGATTCCCAAATTTTTTTAGGATCATTTTCAAATTCAGAAAGCAAATAATTCACAAGTTCTTCAGATTGTTTTTCAGAGCCAACAATAGGCGATACTTCTGTTTGAATGTTTGCCCTAATCAAATGTATACTAGGAGCAGTAGCTTTAAGTTTTACACCAAATCTAGAACCTTGTTTTACCATTTCTGGCTCATCCAAAATCAATTCATCTATAGAAGGAGTTACAATACCATATCCTTTTGCATTTACTTCTTCTAGTGCATAGGCAATTTTGTCATACTTCTTTTTAGCATTAGATAATTCAGTAATTGTACTAAACAAATCACCTTCGTTAGTTAATTCTACACCAGTTATTTCTGATAGAACATTATAAAATAAATTATCTTTTAAAGCAATTGAAATATTTACATTTCCAGATCCCAATTCTATACTATCAATATTTGTATTGTCTATTATTTCTGTTCTATCAATAGAATTAATAGCTGAAGGAACTTCTTTTAAAATATTAATATCAGAAAAGGTATTTTTAATTTGGTTAAACAATTCATTTTTGATTGGATGAGAGAAGTCAAGACCATCAATCCATCTTGGAAATTTTATATTAATCTGTTCAATTGGAAATTCATATAAAATTTTACCAAAAATATCACTAATGTCATCAATTGATAATTGTTCACAGTTTGTAGGAATAACAGTAGTTTCATATTTTTGGGTTAAATTATCAGCAAGCTCTTGAGTATAACTAGAATTTGGGTCATTTGAATTTAATAGTATTATGAAAGGTTTATTTAAAGCTTTTAGTTCTGAAACAACCCTTTCTTCAGCCATAATATAATCTTCTCTTGGAATATCTGTTATACTTCCATCAGTAGTTACTAAAATTCCTATTGTTGAATGTTCTTCAATTACCTTTTTTGTACCTATTTCTGCAGCTGTTTCAAAAGGTATTTCTTCATCTGACCATGGAGTTTTAACCATTCTTGGCATTTCATCTTCTAAATATCCAATAGCATTATCTACCAAATATCCAACGCAATCTACTAATCTAGTTTTCAATTTCAAATTATTATCAAGTGTAATTTCAATAGCTTCATTTGGAACAAATTTAGGTTCTGTAGTCATTATTGTTCTTCCACCAGCACTTTGTGGAAGTTCATCCTTAGCCCTTTCCTTTTTATATTCATTTTCAATGTTAGGAATTACCAGTAAATCCATAAATTTTTTTATAAAAGTGGACTTCCCAGTTCTTACTGGACCAACTACTCCAACATAAATGTCTCCTTGTGTCCTGCTACTTATATCTTGATATAGACCTATATTTTTCATCTATAAACCTCCTTTAAATTTAAACATGTACTAAGTAACTTTAATTAATGTATATTGGGAGAATTTAAATAATATGACAAGTTTAAAAAAAATATTTGCCAAATTAATAAATATATGTTAGAATATCAAATGGCAATTTATAAACATATTATGTAGTAGAATAAAAAATATCAATATATAGCAGAAAGGAAGAGTTACAAAATGAATGAAATAGAAAGGGCAAAAGGAATATTAAAAGAATACAATCAAGATCATATTGTAAAATTATTTGATAAAATAGAAGAAAGCAAACAATCAGAACTTGCAAAGCAGGTTTTAAATATTGATTTCCATAATCTTTCCGAATTATATGACAATACTAAAAAGAAAATTGAAATAAAAGAAAGAGAAATAAAGCCAATTGAGTATTTAGATAAAGCAAAATTAAGTGCTACTGAAAAACAAAAATATGATGAATTAGGTAAACAAGTATTAGAAAATGGACAATACGCAGTGGTAACAATGGCAGGAGGGCAAGGAACAAGACTAGGACACCCAGGACCAAAAGGAACTTTTAAATTGGATGTATATGGAAAAGGAAAATATTTATTCGAAATTCTTGCAGAAAATCTAAAAGAAGCTAATAAAAAATACGGAAAAATAATACCATGGTACATAATGACAAGTAAAGAAAATAATCAAATGACTAAAGACTTTTTAGAAAAAAATAACTATTTCGGATATGATAGAAATTACGTAACACTATTTATTCAAGGAGAATTACCATTATTAGATAAAAATGGAAAATTATTAATAAGTAAAGAAATGAAAATAAAAGAAGCTTCAGACGGAAATGGTGGAACTTATGCTTCATTAAGAGCAAGTGGAATGTTATCTGATATGAAAGAAAGAGGAATAAAATGGATATTCATAGGTGGAGTAGATAACGTTTTATTAAAGATGGCAGATGTAACTTTGCTAGGAGTTGCTATAGACAAAAAATATCAAGTAGCAGCAAAATCAGTAGTTAAAGCCAATCCACATGAAAAAGTAGGAGTATTCTGCAAAATGAATGGTCATCCAAAAGTTATCGAATATACAGAACTTCCAGAAAAAATGGCTGAAGAAGTAGATAACAAAGGAGAACTTAAATTTGGAGAATCAAATATTCTATGCCATTTATATACAATTGAAGCAATAGAAAAAGTTAGTGTAGAACCTTTAATGTACCATACTGCAATTAAGAAAAATTCATATATAGATGAAAATGGAAAAGAAGTAATTCCTGACGAGCCAAATTCATACAAATTTGAATCTTTTATTTTTGATGCTTTTGAGTTTTTCGATGATATGGCAATATTAAGAGGAAAAAGAGAAGATGACTTTGCACCAGTAAAGAATAAAGAAGGTGCAGATAGTCCAAAAACTGCAAAAGAATTATATGAAAAATATTGGGAAAGACAACAAGAAAATTTATAAACAAAAAGGAGAAAAAACATGAATGATATAACAATAAAAAATTTATATAATTTAAAAGAAACAATTGCATCAAAGTTATTTGATGGTGCCACATATCCATGGGAAGTATTACCTAAAATAAGTGAATTTATAAAAGAATTAGGAAAAAGCTTAAATAAAGATGAGTATGAAGAAAAATATGAGAATGTTTGGATTGCTAAATCAGCCAAAGTGGCACCTACAGCAAGTATTACTGGACCTGCAATAATAGGAAAAAATGCCGAAATAAGACATTGTGCTTTTATTAGAGGAAATGCAATTGTAGGAGAAAACTCAGTTGTGGGAAATTCTACAGAATTAAAAAACGTAGTATTATTTAATAATGTTCAAGTTCCACATTATAATTATGTAGGAGATTCAATATTAGGTTATAAGTCACATATGGGTGCTGGATCAATAACTTCAAATGTTAAATCAGATAAAAAATTAGTTGTTGTAAAAGATGGAGATAAATTATATGAAACAGGATTAAAAAAATTCGGATGTATGATTGGCGATAATGTAGAAGTTGGTTGCGGATCTGTTTTAAATCCTGGAAGTGTAATTTGTAAAAATACTAATATTTATCCATTATCTTCTGTAAGAGGTGTAGTTGCGGAAAATAGTATTTATAAAAATCAAGGTGAAATTGCAAATAAAAAATAAGTTTATTACTGGTTGTGTGTCATTGGTTCCGGGTTTGGTTGACACATTTTGTGCCACTGGTTCCGGGTTTGCTTGACACATTTTGTGCCATCGGTGCCAGGTTTAAAACACTTAGACCTTGCACCGATAGCACAAAATGTGTCAAGCAAACCCGGAACCAATGACACAACCAATAACAAACTTATTTTTTTACTTTAGGTATTATAATGTCTTTAGGTTTTTCATTATTTGTTTTTGGTCTTAAATCACCTATATCTTCATAAACAGGTGAAATATCTAGGTTTGTACCGTCGCCATCAACGATTTCTATTTCTTTTTTTTCTTCGCTCTCAATCATATTACATAACCCCCTAACCATATATTTTAAATAATTACTATAGTTCAAGATCATCAGTTGTTTTATTCTTAATTTGATTATCATTTCCTAATTTTTGTTTTTCTAATTCTCTTTTTGCACATTGAATAGCAAATTTTGTTGTTAAAGTACTGTTTCTAAGTTTTTGCGTATTACTTAATTCTTCAAAAGTACTTATGTTTTTATTACCAATAAATTCTCCACCTTCATCAAAACGTTGTTTACATTCTATAGCTTTATCAGTAAATGCTTGATATATAACTGTAACTTCATTATTTAGGTATGTAGCAGCAACTGGTCCTGTAAGTGGACATGCATCATCCGTTGATATACCATATTCTTCTGCTAACTCTCTTGTTGCAGCTTTTTTATCAGGTTCATTCTTCTCTACTAAACCACCAGAAGTTTCACGTTTATAGGGATACCCTCCTTCTAAATAAGGACTTCTAAATTGGTCTCTTAAATCTATTGTAGATAAATCTTCAGCCATTAATAAACAATTTGCAGCTCTTGCTTGTTCTTTTCCCTTTGCTTGAGCATTTAAGAAAGTAGAATATTCTATTGTGCTTGGGTCGTTTTCTGAAGGATAATACCAAGCTCCTTCTATACTAAAACGGTAACCTTGAGGAATTACACTGTCTTTTTTTATTAATATAGGTTTAGCTACAGGTTTATCTAATTTGAATTCTGTTGCAGGTATTTTTTGTAGTTGTTCTTTATATTTTTCTGATAGTAGCATCAAAGGATATTGTGTTTGAAGAGTACTATGTAAATTCTCTTTGTTAATCTCCTTGTCATTCCATCTTTGCATATTGATATAAGATTCCAAAGAAGACATTGGAAACCAATGTATATTACTGTTTTTATCTTGCTCTTTTTCATCAATGCTTGCTACAAAGAAATAAGCATCTTGGTTAGTAAAAGATTGACAAACAGATGTGCCTGTTGTATCTAAATCAGAGAATCTATGCATTGTTAATCCCATTTTAGATATATGATCCTTTAGAATTTCGCCAATATTTTCTGGTAATTTTCCTTTTCCAGGTAAAACAAATGCAGGGGCTTCTAAAAACATTCCATTAAATTCATCATTTTTATCAGTCATAAATGCAGGAGAGGGTTTTTCAATCAATCCAAATTCCATTTGCCCATTTTCGTTAGCTCTAACCAATATTACAACTGCTAAGTCAAGATAATCAACATAGTTTTGAGTGGCATCTTTTTCGGTAGTGGCTGAAGGGTCTGGGTATGTTATTCTATTCTGTCTTATTGGTTCTTCATGATTTTCTTCAAATCCATCGTTTTTATATACTTCTTCTATTTTTTTATAGTTTGCTATAATAATCATCCCTCTCAAATTATATACATAAATTATATCATGTTTTACACCATATTGCAAATATAATAAATCTTAAATTATCATTCTTGACATAAATAAAATTATTATGATAATATAAAACAAAAGTAAAGAAAAGTAGGAAAAAATAATGGAAATAGAAAAAATAAAATCAATAATAGAAGCAATACTTTTTGCATCTGGACAAGCAGTAGCATCAAAAGAATTAGCTTTAATTCTAGAAATTTCTAAAGAAGATTTAGAAAAAATAATAGAAAATATGGAAGAAGAATACAAATCTCAAAATAGGGGAATAGAAATAATAAAAATAGAAGACAGTTATCAACTTTGTACAAAAAAGGAACTACATGACTTTATTTATCCAGTTATAGATAAAAGAGCCAAACCGAACCTTTCAAATGCAGCATTAGAAACTGTTTCAATAATTGCATATAATCCCAAAATAACAAGAGCAGAAATAGAAGCAATAAGAGGAGTTAATGTAGATGGATGTATATATAAATTATTAGAGTATGGTTTGATTGAAGAAGCTGGAAAATCTGATTTACCCGGAAAACCAATGACATATAAAACAACAAATGAGTTTTTAAAAATGTTTGGTTATACATCTTTAGCTGATTTACCAGAACTACCAAAATACAAATTAGATAGTAATCAACAAATTGTAATTGATGATTTAATAGAAGATAATTGAATTACGTATATAATTAATGAAACAAGTCTAAAATTAGACTTGTTTTTATCTATATAATACTTGCAATTTTGAGATTTTCATTATATAATAATTAACCAAGTAAAGGAGAACAACCATGTCTACAAAAAATTTTAATAAAATAGTAAATATATTATATAATGAAGAAATAGATAACATAGGTGGGGAAGAAAATAAAAGTAAGGATAGTGGCACTTTAAACATAGAACCACAAATAATATATGATAAATTTTCAGGAAACATGAAAGTTGAATTTAAAATTGGAAAAAATAAAATGTACAAAATAAAAAATCTTTCTGAATTTTATACAAGAATGACTAATAGGGAAAACTTTAAATATAGAGAAGGATTACAATTTGTACATACTGAAGATGCTTTTTCTGAAGAAAGCCAGAAATTACTAAAATTTATTCTAAAATATGCTGAAATGATAAAATTTGCAAATTCAAATTCAAACAGTAATTATAAATACTTTGGTAAAGCATTAAATGAAAATACTATAATAATAGGAAATAGTGGAATAGACGAGATATTTGAAATATTAAAAGATCAAGATGTCAATTTTTATAAAGAGGCAAAGATAGAAAAAGTACAATTTATAGAGGAAAACCCAAAAATTGAATTTGTATTAAAACAATTAAATAATGAAGAATTTATAATAGAGCCAAACACAGATATATACAAGCTTATAATAATAAAGGGAAAAGATTATAGATATATTTTATATAAAAATAAATTTTACAGATGCGACAAAAATTTCGAGAGTACAGTTATAAGATTAGTAGAAATGTTTAGACAAAACTATTTAACAGAAGTAACGCTAGAAAGAGAAGAATTATCTCAATTTTTCTCAATAGTTATGCCTAAAATGAAAAATGCAATAAAAATTAAAAATATAGATGAGAGAGAATTAGAAGAATATAAACCAAAAGAGCTAGAAGTAAAAGTGTTTTTTGACTTTGATAAAGCTGGAAACATAGTAGCAGATTTAATATTCAAGTATGGAATGGAAGAATTTAATCCTTTAGATGAAAAAAAGAAAATAAATATTCCAAGAAATATAATTGACGAAACAAAGGCATTAAATATGTTTAGAAAAACAGGGTTTATGTTTGATGTAAAAAATTTAAGATTTATTTTACCTAATGATGATAAAATTTTCGATTTTATAACAGAAGGAATCCAACAATACATAAACAGATTTGAAGTTCTAGTAACAGAAAATTTTAAGACAAAACAAATAAAAGGAGTAAATATAGGGAATATAGGTATAAAAATTCAAAACGATTTATTATCAATAAATTTAGAAGACTTGAATATCGATATAGAAGAGTTAAAAAAAGCTATTGAAAAATATGAACTTAAGAAAAAGTATTATAGGTTAAAAGATGGTAGTTTCTTAAATTTAAATGATAATAAAGAAGTTGAATTTTTTGACAAATTAATAAATGGAATGGATGTCAGTTATAAAGACTTACAAAAAGGAGAAGTAATCCTTCCTGTCAATAGAACCATGTATTTAAATACAATATTAAAAAGTCTAAATTCTACTCCTGTAAATATGAATGAAGACTATAAAAAAATTGTTACTCAATTAGACAAAAATCAATTAGAAGAAATAAATATACCAGATGAGGTAGAAAATACACTTAGATACTACCAAAAGACAGGATTTAAATGGTTAAAAGTATTAGATAATTATAAATTTGGTGGTATTCTTGCAGATGATATGGGACTTGGAAAGACAATTCAAATACTATCAATAATTTTAGATTATATAAAAAGCTACAATAATAAAAATGGAAACATAGAAGGGCAAGAAAGTTTAGAACCTAAAAGAGCAAGCCTAGTAATCGCTCCAAGTTCACTTACATTAAATTGGAAAAACGAATCAAAAAAATTTGCTAAAGATTTAAATGTGTTAGTAATTAGAGGAAATCTATCTGAAAGAAAGCAATTAATAAATAATATACCAAAATATGATTTAGTAATAACATCGTATGATTTACTAAAAAGAGATATAGATTTATATACAATGATGAATTACAATTTTAGATTTATAATTGCTGACGAGGCTCAATATTTAAAAAATAGTAATACTCAAAATGCAAAAGCTATTAAAGAATTAAAAGCAGATACAAGATATGCTCTAACAGGGACACCAATAGAAAATTCACTTGCAGAGTTATGGTCAATATTTGATTTTATTATGCCAGGATATTTATATACATATAAAAAATTTAAAACAATGTATGAAATTCCTATTGTTAAAGACGAAGATATAAAAACTTTAGAAAAATTAAAAACACTAATTGAGCCATTTGTGTTAAGGAGAACAAAAAAAGAAGTATTGACAGAATTGCCTGAAAAAGAGGTAACAGTGTTAGAAAGCGAAATGCAAGAAGAACAACAACAAATTTATTTATCATATTTAGCAAATGTAAAAGAAGATGTTGCCAATATAATTCAATCAAATAATTATGGAAAAAATCAAATGAAAGTATTAGCAGCACTTACAAGACTTAGACAAATTTGTTGCCACCCAAGTTTATTTATAAAAGATTATCAAGGTGAGAGTAGCAAGCTAGAACAATGTATGGAAATAGTAGAAGAAGCAACAAAGGGAGGACATAAAATATTATTGTTTTCATCATATACATCAATGCTTGGAATTATTGAAGAAAAATTAAATGAAAAAAATATAAAGTATTTCAAACTAACAGGTTTAACCAAAGTGGATGAAAGAATAAATTTAGTAGATGAATTTAATTCTAATGACGAAATAAAAGTATTTTTGATTTCACTTAAAGCTGGAGGAACGGGACTTAATTTAACAGGAGCAGATATGGTAATTCATTATGATCCATGGTGGAACTTGTCTACAGAAAATCAAGCAACAGATAGAGCATATAGAATTGGACAAAAAAATAATGTACAAGTTTATAAATTGATTACTAAAAATTCAATTGAAGAAAAAATTTATGAACTTCAAAAAAAGAAAGAAACACTAATTGATAATGTGTTAGATACAAAGACTACATTTATTAGTAAGCTTTCTAAAGAAGATTTAATGAGTTTATTTGAATAGAACACAAATAAGTTGAAAAAATTGATGAGCAAGATTGTTTTAAAAGCATAAATTGGAGGATAAGAATGAATGATTATATTACTGTAATTGGTGGAGGTTTAGCAGGTTGTGAATCTGCCTACCAAATTGCAAAAAGAGGCATAAAAGTAAAATTATATGAAATGAAACCAAAAAAATATACTCAAGCACATAGTAATGAAAATTTAGCAGAGATTGTATGCAGTAATTCATTTAAATCCAATTTGCTAACCAATGCATGCGGATTATTAAAAGAGGAGCTTAGAAAATTAGACTCTTTACTTATTCATATTGCAGATGAAACTAAAGTACCTGCTGGACAGGCTTTAGCAGTAGATAGAGAAAATTTTGCTAAAAAGGTAACAGATGCAATTAAATCAAATGAATTAATTGAGGTAATACATGAAGAGGTTACAGATAATTTAAAGCAAATGGCACAAGATGGAATTGTAATAATAGCAACAGGTCCGTTAACATCTGATAAACTGTCAACTCAAATTCAAAAAATAACAGGACAAGACAAATTTTACTTTTATGATGCTGCTGCTCCAATTGTAAATAAAGATAGCATAGATTTTAATGTTGCTTTTTATGGTGATAGATATTCTCAGGAAAAGAAAAAAGATGAGACAATAGATGAATGGAAAAAAAGACTTAAAGAGCAAACCGAAGAAGAAAATAGTTATATTAATTTACCTTTAAATAAAGAAGAATATGAAGAATTTTGGAAAAATCTTGTAGAAGCGGAAGTTGTTACTTTGCATGAATTTGAAAAGAAAGAAATTTTTGAAGGATGTATGCCAATAGAAATAATGGCAAAAAGAGGAATAGATACATTAAGGTTTGGACCACTAAAGCCAGTTGGATTTGATGATCCAAGGACAGGGAAAAGACCTTATGCAATAGTTCAATTAAGGCAAGATGATAAAATTGCAAGTATGTATAATCTAGTTGGATTTCAAACAAATTTAAAATATGGAGAGCAAAAAAGAGTATTTAGCATAATCCCTGGACTTAAAAATGCAGAGTTTGTAAAATATGGAGTAATGCATAGAAATACATATATTAATTCTCCAGAATTGCTAGATGAAACTTATAAATTAAAATCAAATAAAAATATATACTTTGCAGGGCAAATTACTGGAGTAGAAGGATATGTTGAATCAATTTCATCTGGAATGGTTGCTTCATTAAATGCAATAAATGATTTTAAAGCTAATTTTAAAGATAAATTTGGAACTAATAGTGAACAATATAAACCTATTACTTTTTCGGAAAATACAATAATAGGAAGCTTAGCAAAATATATATCTACACCAAATTCTAAATTCCAACCTATGAATGCTAATTTTGGAATACTTCCAGAGTTAGAAGGTAAAAAAATAAAAGATAAAAAACAAAGATATATGGAACTTGCAAAAAGAAGCTTAGAAAATTTCTAAGTTTCTTTTTAAAATATATAAATGCTAAATATTACCAAAATATTACTAAAATTTGACATTTGTATTAAATTTTCTTAAAATTTACATAAAATTGTTGCATAAATTGGAAAAGTATGTTAAAATAATAACTAGAGGTATTTTAACAAATGAAAGGAGATTGTTATGGAAGAAAATGTTTTTAATAATGAAAATCTAAAAGAATTAAATCTAAAAGAACTTGCAATTTTAAGTGCTCAACTAAAAGATTTGGATATGCAATTAGAAGATATGCAATCAGAAATTGATGAAGGGGAGGATAAATAAATGACAGGAGAGGAATTAAATAATGGTACAAAAAAAATTGAAATAATGGAAAAAGCAGTTAAAAATTTTCAGAAGGAAATAGACGATCTTAATGCAAAAATTAAAGCTAATAAAAAAGATATAGATCGTCAAAAAGTAGCTATAAAAAAAGAAAAAGACCCTAAAAAGAAAGAGACATTAGAAAAAGCACTTGAAACTTTAGAAGAGGAAAAAGAACAGTTAAAGTTTGAAGTAAATCAAAAAAAGAACTTCGTGAAAAATCAAGATGCAGGAGTTAAGGCAGAAATAAATGCTATAATAAAAAGTGAACCAGATTTAAAAAAATATATACTATATACACAAGGTAAAGAATTTGATAAAAATATAGGTAAATATCAAAAAGACATTAATAATATACAAAATGTGGAAGAAGCGCTAAAACCAAGAGATGGAGCTGATGCAAAAGAAAATAAAAGTAGAGATGATTTAAAGAAAAGTGTTGAAGATTATAATAAATTAAAAGTACACATGGAGGAAATTAAAAAAGCTTGTAAACTAGCTAAAGTTGATTTAAAAACTAATACAGAATATATTAAAGCACAGGCTGAAATCAAAGATGCTGCTACTAAAATGGAAGCAAAGTTTAATGAATTAAAAAATCAATTACCTATAAATAGTTTTATAAATTATAGTGATTTTAAAGGTATTATAGATAAAAATCCTATAGGAATGACAATTGAAGAAGGATTAGCAAGTCAAACAAAAATAGCACAAAAAAATTTAAACAATAATAAAACTGCATTAGAAGGCATCATAAAAGAAGGAAAAGATATGGAAGTTAATTTCACAGGATTTTCAAATTATAAACCTGAAGCACAAAATGCATTAGTTCCTCAAATGCCAAAAAGATCATTTTGGTATAAATTAAGACATCCAATTCTATGGAATCAAGAGAAAAAAACAGCAATTTCAGCTCAAATAGAAGCAAAAGAGAAGGCTGATAGGGAATCTAAATATAAAAGTTATGATACAAGCAATTATAATTTAGATGATTTAAAAAATGTTAAATTTATTAAAGACAGAATTAAGGAAGAACAACCAACAAGAATTCAAGAAGCTGAAAAAAAGAATGCAGAAACTGAAAAAGAAGATGAAGAACGTTAATATATTAAAATATCCTAGATTTATTTTCTAGGATATTTTAATAAGAAAGTAAGAGAACTGGGGGGGATTAGAATGGAAGATAATAATCAATCAAATGAAGTAGAAAACTTGTTAGAAGAATATAACAAGTTAAATATGGAAAAAGAAAAATTACAAAGTAAAAAAATGAGCAGACAAAAGTTGCAATGTACAAAAACTTATAAAGAAAGTTTAATAAATAAAAGAAGATTACAAGAAAAGAGAAAAGATTTAGAATTACAACTTGATATTGTTTTAAATAGAAATATGACTTCAGAAGACTGGAGTGAAAGGTTTAAAACAGAAGCTCAAAATCAACTTCAAAAAAATGAAAAAGATAAAGAAAAAAAGAGAATTTCTTCAAAAACTTATGAAAAAAGAAAAAGAATAATATACACAGATTATAAACTAAAAATGGAAGAATTAAAAAATATTAGAACAGAAATTGAAGAATATAATATTAATCCCAAATTATTGGCAGGAGAATATAATTCTAGAATTACCCAAATAGATGAAGAAATTGCTAGAAGCGAAAATTTTAGAAAAGATTTAAGAGAAAGTAATAATTCAAATAACCGAAAGATTGATGAAAAAATATCTGAAATGCAAGATAAATTAAACGAGATAAAATCAGCAATAGAAAAAGCTAAGGAAAATAATTCAAAACCCTCTAATATAGAAAAAACTAAGGAAAATAATTCAAAACCCTCTAATATTGATATAAAATTTCCAGGTCTTGAAAAGCCTAAAGAAAAACCGCAATTTGTTGATATAAAATTTCCAGGACCTAAAGAACCTAGAGAAATACCTGATATAAGTCTCCCAAGTCCTGAAAATACTGAAGAAAAAAAAGATATAAAATTGAAGTTCGAAGAAAATTATGATTTATTAAGAGAGGGACCAGGATTAATCGTGTTTAGAACTGAAAAAAGGCGGACTTAGTTATAATTTAAAAAAATTATTAAACAAAATATTTCCAAGAAAAAATAAAACTGAAAAGACTAATGAAAGTACTGATGAAAGTACGGAAGTAAGGGAAACAACAAGAAGCAAACAATGGAGGGAAAGTATGAATTGTGAGCAATATGAAAAAACCATACCAAAAAAGGGTTATTATGAAAAATCCCATAAAAAATCCCATATAAATATAAGTAACTCACGCAGTGAAATACAAAGATAAATTATTGTTTTTATCTTGACTTCTACATAAAAAGATGATACAATATAAACCGTTATGATAAATTGCCATAAAATGGTAGTTCCGTAACGGTTTATAATTTTTTATGTAGCAAAAAGCACATAAAAAAATAATAAAAAATAGGAGGTGAAATTTAAGTGCCAACAATTAATCAATTAGTAAGAAAAGGAAGAAAAACAGGAGTAACCAAATCAACTGCACCAGCTCTTCAACATGGGTGGAACTCTAAAAACAAAAAATTAACAGATAACAGAGCCCCACAAAAAAGAGGAGTTTGTACAGTAGTAAAAACAGTTACACCTAAAAAGCCAAACTCAGCATTAAGAAAAGTTGCCAGAGTTAGACTTTCTAATGGTTATGAAGTTACATCTTACATCCCAGGTATAGGACATAACTTACAAGAACACAGTGTTGTATTAATTAGAGGTGGTAGGGTAAAAGACCTTCCAGGTGTTAGATACCATATCATTAGAGGAACATTAGATACAGCAGGTGTTAAAGATAGAATGCAAGCGCGTTCTAAGTATGGGGCTAAGAGACCTAAAAAATAATCTGAACAAATGGCAATATACCATTTTTGCTTTGTTCTAAAGATTTATTTTAATTAGCAACAAAAAATTAAAAGTAGTGCTTGTAATTATATCGAAAAATTTAGGTACTTAAATTTAAGAATATATTATATGCACTATACGGATAGGTTAGCCTATCAGAGTACCTAGATGTTTTAATAAAACATCAAATAAAATTTAAGGAGGGAAGAATAGTGCCAAGAAGAGGATTTATAGCAAAAAGAGATGTATTACCAGATCCAATATACAATAGCAAAGTTGTTACAAAGTTAGTAAACAACATAATGTTAGATGGTAAAAAATCAGTTGCTCAAAAAATAGTATATGATGCATTTGACATCATAAAAGAAAAAGAAGGAAAAAATCCTTTAGAAGTTTTTGAAGCAGCTTTAGAAAATGTAATGCCAGTTCTTGAAGTTAAAGCAAGAAGAGTTGGTGGTGCTACATACCAAGTTCCATTAGAAATTAGACCAGAAAGAAGACAAACTTTAGGTTTAAGATGGATAGTAACATATGCTAGAACAAGACATGAAAAAACAATGGCTGAAAAATTAGCCGGAGAATTAATCGATGCTGTTAACGGAAATGGTGGAGCATTTAAGAAAAAAGAAGATACACATAGAATGGCAGAAGCTAATAAGGCTTTCGCACACTATAAGTTTTAATTAATGTAGTAAAAAATAAAGATAAAATCGTTTAACAATAAACGAAAGGGGGAAATAAATAAAATGGCAGGAAGAGAATATCCTTTAGAGAGAACAAGAAATATAGGAATAATGGCTCACATTGATGCTGGTAAAACAACAACAACAGAGAGAATATTATTCTATACAGGAAAAACTCACAAAATAGGAGAAGTTCACGAAGGTGCAGCAACAATGGACTGGATGGAACAAGAACAAGAAAGAGGAATAACAATAACATCAGCTGCAACAACATGTTTCTGGAATAACAACAGAATTAATATTATAGATACACCAGGTCACGTTGACTTTACAGTTGAAGTTCAAAGATCTTTAAGAGTTCTAGATGGTGCAGTAACAGTTTTAGCTGCAAAAGGAGGAGTTCAACCACAAACAGAAACAGTTTGGAGACAAGCTGATAAATATCAAGTTCCAAGAATGGTATATGTAAATAAAATGGATATAACAGGAGCAAATTTCATGCTTTGCGTAGATCAATTAAAAAATAGATTAAAAGCAAATGCTGTTCCGATCCAATTACCAATAGGTGCAGAAGACCAATTCAAAGGAATTGTTGACTTAATTAAAATGAGAGCATTTTTACACAAAGATGATTTAGGAAAAGAAATAGAAGAAACAGACATTCCAGATGATATGAAAGATTTAGCACAAGAATATCATGACAAAATGGTAGAATCTGTTGCTGAACAAGACGAAGAATTAATGATGAAATATTTAGAAGGTGAAGAACTAACAGAAGAAGAAATCAAAAAAGGTTTAAGAGCTGGTACAATTGCAAACACAATAGTTCCAGTAACATGTGGTTCTTCATACAAAAACAAAGGTGTACAAGAACTATTAAATGCAGTAGTTGATTATATGCCATCACCATTAGATATTCCACATATCAAAGGTGAAACATTAGATGGAGAAGAAACAGAAGCTAAAACTTCAGATTCAGAACCATTTGCAGCATTAGCATTTAAAATTGCTACAGACCCATTTGTTGGAAAATTATGTTTCTTCAGAGTTTACTCTGGAACATTAGAGTCTGGTTCAACAGTTTTAAATTCAAGTAAAGATAAAAAAGAAAGAATTGGAAGAATTCTTCAAATGCATTCAAATCATAGAGAAGATATTGAAAAAGTATATGCTGGAGATATTGCTGCAGCTGTAGGATTAAAAGATGTTACAACTGGAAATACTTTATGTGATCCAGAACATCCAATAATTCTAGAATCAATGGAATTCCCAGAGCCAGTTATTGATATAGCTATTGAGCCAAAAGATAAAGCAGCTCAAGAAAAAATGGGTATAGCTTTAGGAAAATTAGCTGAAGAAGATCCAACATTTAAAGCTTATACAAATCAAGAAACAGGTCAAACTATCATCGCAGGTATGGGTGAGTTACACTTAGACATTATCGTTGATAGATTAAAAAGAGAATTCAAAGTTGAGTGTAATGTAGGTAAGCCACAAGTTGCCTATAAAGAAACAATTAGAAATAAAGTTAAAGTTCAAGGTAAATTCATTCGTCAATCTGGTGGTAAAGGACAATATGGTGATGTTTGGTTTGAAATGGAACCATTAGAGCCAGGTAAAGGAATTGAATTTGAAAGCAAAATCGTAGGTGGAGCTGTTCCAAAAGAATATATCAAACCTATTGAACAAGGTATGAGAGAAGCAGCTGAAACTGGTGTTCTTGCTGGTTACCCAGTTATAGATTTCAAAGTTTCATTAGTTGATGGTTCTTACCACGAAGTTGACTCTTCAGAAATGGCATTCAAAATAGCAGCTTCTATGGCATTCAAAGAAGGATGCAGACAAGCTAATTCAGTTATTTTAGAGCCAATAATGAAAGTAGAAATAACAGTTCCAGAAGAATATATGGGAGATGTTATTGGAGATGTTAACTCTAGACGTGGAAGATTGGAAGGAATGGAAGCAAATGATGGAATGCAAGAAATTAAAGCATTCATACCATTATCAGAAATGTTTGGTTATGCTACAGACTTACGTTCAAAAACACAAGGTAGAGGATCATACTCTATGGAACCAAGTCACTATGAGGAAGTTCCAAAATCTGTTCATGAAGCTATCGTTGCTTCAAGAAAGAAAGCAGAGTAAAATAATTGTTAAAAACACTTGCTTTTTTATAAGAAATAGTATAAAATGCAAGTACGAATTATGTTATTAACTTTTTAAATTTATAAAAAAAATAGCCGGAAAGGCTTAAAAAGAGGAGGAAAATTCAAATGGCAAAAGCAAAATTTGAAAGAACAAAACCACATGTTAACATTGGTACAATTGGTCACGTAGACCATGGAAAAACAACAACAACAGCAGCTATTACAAAATATTTATCATTATTAGGAAAAGCACAATATGAAGCATATGATCAAATCGATGGTGCTCCAGAAGAAAAAGCAAGAGGAATCACAATTAACACAGCTCACGTTGAATACGAAACAGACAACAGACACTATGCTCACGTTGACTGTCCAGGTCACGCTGACTATGTTAAAAACATGATTACTGGTGCTGCACAAATGGATGGTGCAATACTAGTTGTATCTGCAGCTGATGGTCCAATGCCTCAAACAAGAGAACATATACTATTAGCAAGACAAGTTGGTGTTAAATACATCGTTGTTTACCTAAACAAATGCGATATGGTAGACGATCCAGAATTATTAGAATTAGTTGAAATGGAAGTTAGAGACTTATTATCAAGTTATGATTTCCCAGGAGATGATATTCCAATCGTTAAAGGTTCATCTTTACAAGTATTAGAAAGTACATCTACAGATCCTAATGATCCTGTATATACACCTATGAAAGAATTAATGGAAGCAGTTGATAGCTACATTCCAACACCAGAAAGACCAATTGATCAACCATTCTTAATGCCTATCGAAGACGTTATGACAATTTCAGGAAGAGGAACAGTTGTAACAGGTAGAGTAGAAAGAGGACAAGTAAAATTACAAGACGAAGTTGAAATTATCGGTCTTACTGAAGAAAGAAGAAAAACAGTTATTACAGGTCTTGAAATGTTCAGAAAATCATTAGATTCAGCAGAAGCTGGAGATAATGCTGGAGCATTATTAAGAGGTATAGATAGAAAAGATGTTGAAAGAGGTCAAGTTCTTTGCAAACCAGGAACAATCAATCCACATACAAAATTCACATCAGAAGTTTATATCTTAACAAAAGAAGAAGGTGGAAGACATACACCATTCTTCAATGGATACAGACCACAATTCTATTTCAGAACAACAGACGTTACAGGTGTTATTGAATTACCTGCTGGAACAGAAATGGTTATGCCAGGAGATAACGTATCAATGACAATAGAATTAATTACACCAATCGCTATAGAAAAAGGATTAAGATTCGCTATTCGTGAAGGTGGTAGAACAGTTGGTTCTGGAGTTGTTGCTGATATATTACAATAATAATTAATAAAAAGATGCAGTTTAGGCTAGCATCTTTTTTTATTTTTTGCATATAATCTATTGATTTTTTATAAAAACAATAATAAAATATAAATACTTGAAAAAAGCAAAAAATAGGAGGGCAATTAATGAAAATAGTATTAGATGCAATGGGTGGAGATAATGCACCAGATGCAACAATAAAGGGTGCAGTAAAAGCAGTAAATCAAGTAAAAGCAGAAATTGTATTGGTTGGAAAAGAAGAAGTAATAAGAGATAAAATGAGAGAATTTTATGGAAAAGAAATGGAAGAAATTTCAGATAGATTAAAAATAAAAAATGCTACAGAGACAATAGAAATGTGTGACATACCAACTCAAGCCATAAAACATAAGAAAGATTCTTCAATGGTAGTAGGATTTAAAATGCTTAAAGAAGATGAAGGAGATGTATTTATCTCTGCCGGAAATTCTGGGGCATTACTAACAGGTGCAACTTTATTAGTTGGAAGGATTAAAGGGATAGATAGACCGGCTTTAGCTGGAATATTACCAGCATATAAAAGTCAATTATTATTAATAGATGCTGGATCTAATACAAATTGCAAGCCAGTAAATTTATTGCAATTTGCTCAAATGTCTACAATATATTTAAGAAATACATTTGGAATAGAAAAGCCTGCAATTGGATTACTAAATATTGGTACAGAAGAAACAAAAGGAAATGAATTAGTAAAAGAAAGTTATAATTTATTAAAAGAAAAATCAGAAGAATTAGGCATAAATTTTGTAGGAAATGTTGAAGGTAGAGATGCATTTTCAGGAAAAATTGATGCAATAGTAACTGATGGATTTACTGGTAATGTATTTTTAAAAACTACAGAAGGGATAGGAAAGTTAGTAAAAAGAAATCTTACAGAAAGTTTTACAAAAAATATATTTACAAAATTATCATATTTAATAGCAAAGAAACCAATAAATAATCTTTCAAAAGCTATGGATTACAAATCTTATGGTGGAGCATTATTTTTAGGAGTAAAAAAACCAGTTGTAAAAGCTCATGGAAGTAGTGATGAAACATTATTTGAATTTACTATTATACAGGCAGAAAAATTCGTTGAAAACAAGGCGGTTCCTAGAATGATAGAAGAATTTCAAAAAGAAAATTGAACGATTAGTATAAAAAATAAATTAATTTTAAAATATACTTGACAAAAATACAAACATATAATATAAAAGAAATATGAAATTTAATATTTTCATTTGAAAACTTGAGAGGAGGTGAACTCAAATTATGAGTTCAGAAGAAGTATTAGAAAAAGTAAAAGGAATAATAGTTGAACAATTAGGTGTAGCTGACACAGCTGTTACAATGGAAGCATCTTTTATAGATGATTTAGGAGCTGATTCACTAGACATAGTAGAATTAATAATGGCATTAGAAGAAGAATTTGATATAGAAATTCCAGATGCAGATGCTGAAAAAGTTGTTACAGTTGGAGATGTAGTTGACTACATAAAAGAAAATGTTTAATTAGATAAATAATAGCCACCCGCAAAACGGGTGGTTTTTATTAAATATTTATATTTGATAAGTTTAGATGAAATTTCCAAAATTCATAAAAGTAATCAAATATTTCTTTTTTATTTATGTCACAATCCAAGAGAATTTGGGTTGAAGCTACAATTTTACCGTCAGACAATATTTCAATAGAGCCAAGATTAGAATTCGATGCAAGAGGAGCTTCTAATGTTTTTTGACAAGTTATTAATATGTCTATATTATCAATTAAATCTTTCTTAATAGGAATTTTATTATATTTTAATGGTAAAATTTTCAATTTAAGATTTTTATTTTGTCCTTTTATTATTGTAAAATCATCTAAATTATTTTGTTTCCACTCTTCAAATTTTTTATTAATAAGAACATCTATGCTTACGGGTTTAAAGGTTTTGAATGTATACTCTATTAACTTTATACTATCTTTTGTTCTTAAATTTTTAGTATCGGCTCCTAAAACAACACAAATAATATCTAAATCATCCCTTTTACAAGCAGTTACTAAACATCTATTGGCACCATTTGTAAAACCAGTTTTAATGCCATAAACACCATTTAAATTCCCAAGTAGTTCATTAGTATTAGAAATTGTTTTAGGATATCCATTAATTGTAACTGTATGAGATTTTGTACCCACGATTTTAGAAAAAGTTTCATTATTTAATGCATAGTTTGCAAGTAGAGCAAGTTCATAAGCAGTTGTATAATGATTATCTTTATCTAAGCCATGAGGAGTTTCAAAATTTGTATTTTCTAACCCAAGTTCTTTTGCTCTTTTATTCATTAAAATTGCAAAATTTTCTACACTACCACTTACATGTTCAGCAAGTGCTACGGCAGTATCGTTTCCAGAGCATAACATTAACCCATAAAGTAAATCTCTAATTGTTATTTTATCACCTGTTTTTAAACCTAATCTTGAACCGCCAGTTCCAGCAGATTTTTTCGAAACTTCTACAGTGTCACTTAAATTGCAATTTTCTATAACTAATAAGCACGTCATAATTTTAGTTGTAGATGCCATTTTTCTTCTCTGAGTTTCATTTTTTCCAAATAATATTGTATTAGAATTTCTATCTATTACAACTGCTGCTCTTGAATTAATATCAGGTATATCTGTTTGGTTTGAAACAGTTTCTATTATTTGCTCATCAATTTTATCTTTTTCATCAGTAGTTTCATTCATATCATCTGCGTGGATTGTTGGTATTGTAACATATAAAACCATTATTATGATCAATAGCAATTTAAATAATCTTGAATTTTTAAACATAGAATCACCTTTATTTTAAATATATTTTTATAAAATCTAATTATGATAAAATTATATTGTGTCAAAAAGATTAGGGAAAATTGGGGAAGATTAATAAATATACACGAAATTCGCATAAAGCCTTGATTTTGTCACGAAAATGTAATATAATTGTAATGTAGGGTGTATTTTTATATTACAGATTAAAAATATACTTCCGTAGGCGAAAGAAAGACCATAATAAATTGGTAGAAAACTTTAAAAAATAAGGCATTGACTTTATAAAAAAAATGAGTAAAATATATATAGAAATATACCATTTTATAAGGTGAAGGAGAGAAAAAATGAAAATTAAAAGAATTATTTTAACAATGTTAAGCGCATTAATATTAGTAGCAGTATTTGCACAAAATGTATTTGCTGTTGAAAATATTGAATTAACATTAATGGAATTAAATGCAAATTCTGCAAATGTTAATGATGATAATCCTGAATTCGGATTAAATAGTACTGACTTAGGAATTACACAAATTGCAAATAGTAATGGAGAAAGAAGACCAAATGCATATTGTGCTATGGCAGGAGTAGGGTTCGAAAATAGGACTAACTATTCTGAAACTAATAATAAATATCAAGATATTTATAAAACTAAATACAATATGTCAACAGAAAAACAAACTATTCAAAACGAAGGAATGTATCTAGAAAATTATGATGAAATATTAGCACTAGCAGATTTATTTTATTTAGGAAGTTCTGATACAGAATTTGAAGCATATATAAAACCATTATTTGATAAACAATATACATATAATGGAAAACATTATTATGTATTACATGAAGCCGAAGAATATACATATGAACAATTAAAACAGTTTAAGCCTGGTCGTATAATAACTCCTAACCAAGTAAGAGCAGTACAACAAGTTGCACTATGGTATTTTACAAATCCTGATAGAAAATATTTAAATGTTGATGATGATTCAGATACATCTGAAAATAATTCTAAAGCCGCATTTTTATATTATAGAACACATGCAGATTATCAACAAAATCAAAATAGTTATAAAAGTTTATCAACAGGTACAGGAACTGATGGGGATTACCAAAATAATATGGCAAAGCAACTATATAAATATTTAATAAGACAAGCAAAAACAAATGCTAAAAATGTTACAAATGGAAATTATGAAAGCACAAATACAGTATATTTATATACAAATGGAACAATAGCTAAAAAAACAACTGAAACAACAAAATCACAACCAGTAATAGAAATAGAACCTGGTAAAAAAGAATTTGACTTAGCATTAAGAAAATATATAACAAAAGTAGGAAATACAAATATAAATGATAGAAATCCTAACATAGTAACAACAAAACTAGATAATGGAGAAAGTACAACTGCAGAATACAAACATAAAAAAGATCCAGTTACAGTAAATGAAGGAGATGAAGTAATATATACATTAACAGTATATAATGAAGGCGATGTAAATGGTAGAGCAACACAAATAGTAGACCAATTGCCTACAGGATTGGAGTTTGATCAATCAGCAACAGTAAATTTACATGGAGATAATGATAATTATACATTTAACTATGATTCAGCCAATAATAAAGTAACAATATCAGAAAAACAAGCTTTAAATAATCTAAATAAATATAATAATGATGGAACACTAGATAAAACAAGTGTACAAGTAGTTTGTACAGTAACAGCACATGCAAATACAGATACAGACAAAATATTAACAAATGTAGCATGGATAAGTGAAGCTTATAATGATTCAACAGGAGAAAAATATACTGGAACTGAAAAAGGACCTGATACAAAATATGATAGAGATTCTGCACCAGGGACAACACCACAAGTAAATAAAGATAGTATGGAAAGCTATAAAGGAAAAGAAACAAATCAAGAAGTTACACCAGCAGATTCAGACTACTATTATGAAGGACAAGAAGATGATGACGACTTTGAAAAACTAGTATTAAAACCTAAAAAAATGGATTTAGCATTAAGAAAATTCATAACAAAAATAGGAGATAAAAACATAGAAGATAGAATGCCACAAATTGGTGGAAGTGCAGTAGAAGGAGAAACAACAACAGCAGAGAAGAAACATCCAAAAAATAAAGTATCCGTATCAAGGGGAGATACAGTAGTATATACAATAAGAGTATATAATGAAGGACAAATAGACGGATATGCAAAAGAAGTAACAGACTATTTACCAGAAGGATTAGACTTAAAAGAAGAAAGTACAATAAATAGTCAATATGGATGGACAAGTGATGGAAAGACAATAACAACAAGATATTTAGCAGATACAATAATAAAAGCAGCAAATAGAGATTATACAAAATTAAACGAAGAAGAATATTATAAAGATTTATTAGTAGAATGTGTAGTAAATAACAAAGCAACATCAAATAATTTAAAAAATATTGCAGCAATAACAGAAGCAGAAGACAAAAGTGGAAATAAAGTAGATGAAGATTCACAGCCAGAAGATATAGATACAGACAAATATAGTCCAAAGAAACCAGAAGAAGGACTTGGAGAACAAGATGATGATGACTTTGAAGATTTACAAGTATTCGATTTAGCATTAAGAAAATATATAACAAAAGTTGAAGACGAACAAGGAGAAGGTGTAGAACTTCCAAATCTATCAAGAACACCAGATATTGACGAATCAACAATAGAAAGTGAAACAACAACAGCAACATATGATCATAGAAAAGATCCAGTAGTTGTAAAACCAGGATATTTTGTATATTATAGTTTAACTGTATATAACGAAGGTGGTATAGATGGATATGCAAAAACAATAACAGATACATTGCCATCAGGACTTAAATTCATTGCAATAGATGATGAAGATAATTCAAAATATAAACTAGATTCTTATACAGAAAGTACAAATACATTAATATTAACAAGAAAAGATAATCAAGGAACAATAACAGCTTATGATGGAAATACCTTAAATAGTGAAACAGTAACAATTAAATGTCAAGTAACAGCAAATGCAAAAGAAGGTGGAGACAAAATATATACAAATATAGCATGGATTTCTGAAGATTACAATGAGAGTGGTGTAACAGATATAGACTCAAAGCCAAGTGAACATCCACAAGAAGAAGATTTAGTTACAGATAGTCCAAGTAAAGGTTATATTGGAGAAGGTAATGATGACAAAGATTGGACAAATCCTGATGAATACTTTGAAGGACAACAAGATGATGATGACTTTGAAAAAATAATTATTTATGATGAACCAGAAATACACAAAGGTGTAAAAGAAGTTGAAAACCAAGATTCAGGATATGATGATGATGTAAATAAACCACATGAATGGGTAATAAATTCTAGTCTACCATCAAATATAGCAAACTATAAAAAATACGAAATTGTAGATGATATAGACTATAGATTAGTATATGAAGGAATAATATCAGTAAATATTATAGACAAAAAAGGAACAAAAGTAGCAGAATTAACAGAAAATACAGACTATAAAGTAACATATACTCAAAATACAGAACAACCAGATGCAATATCAGATATATTAGGAAATAAATATTCAGGAACATTAAAACTAACATTTATAAGCGAAGAACAAATAATTTCTGATAAAATAAAAGAAAATGGTGGAAACATAATAGAAGTAAAATTCAAAACAACATTCGCAAAAGATAAAGATGGAAAATTATTAGCAGAAATAATAGGAAAAGAAATACCAAATAAAGCAAGATTAGACTATACAAATGAATCAGGAGAAAACCATAAAGAATCAGAAATACCAGAAGTACATACAGGAGGAATAACATTATACAAATACAAAAAATCTAATGGAGAAAAAGTAGCATTAAAAGATGCGGAATTTGCAATATATAGAACAAGGGAAGATGCAGAAAATAAAACAAATGCAGTACAAACAGCAAAATCAGGAGAAAATGGACTTGTAGAATTTGTAGGATTAGAATATGGAGAAGATGCAAAAGATAATGAAAGCAACAAAAAAACTGATGGAACATATATACAAGGAGAAGCAAACGCAAGAGTAATACCAGGAACAAAATATTGGATAGTAGAAACAAAAGCGCCAGAAGGATATGCAACAATAAAAGAACCAATAGAAGTAACAATAAATAATGGTACTTATAAAGAAGATGTAGAAGTATTAATAAAAGAAGAAGAGTCAAAAGAAACAACAAATAGATTAATAGAAAATAAACCATTAAATTTTGACTTAGCATTAAGAAAATTCATAACAAAAGTAGAAGATAAAGATGTAACAACAAGAGTACCACAAGTAAAATATGCAGATGGAAAAATAACTTACGAACATACTAAAGAACCAGTAAATGTAGTAAATGGAAATGTAGTAACATATACATTAAGAATATTTAATGAAGGTCAAATAGACGGATACGCATCAGTAATAACAGATGACATTCCAGATGGAGTAGAATTTTTACCAGAGCATGATACAAACAAAGAATACAGATGGGTAATGTACACAGAACTAAAAGAAGGAACAGAAGTAGAAGATGAATCAAAAGTTATTGAATGTAAAGTAAATGGAAGTTCAGAAGTAAAGAAATATATAGAAACAGAAGATGCAAGCAAAGCAGTAATAATAAGAACAGACTACCTATCAAAAGAACAAGGAGAAGAAAGAAAGACATCAGAAGAAGAAGAAAATCCAAACTTACTAAAGACTTTTGATGAAAGTAAAGAAATATCAGATACAAACCCAGACTATAAAGATATAAAAGTAGCATTTAGAGTAACAGAGCCAAATGGAAGTAAAAGAATATTAATCAACTATGCACAAATATCAGATGACACAGACGAAAACGGTGATGAAGTTGAAGATATAGACTCAAAACCAGATGAATGGAATGAAGGAGAAGATGACCAAGACATAGAGAAAATAAGAGTACCAGAATTTGACTTAGCATTAAGAAAATGGGTAACAGAAGCTATAGTAATAGAAGATGGAAAAACAAAAGTAACAAAAACAGGACATGATGCATGGGATGACCCAGAAGATGTAGTAAAAGTAGAATTACATAGAAAGAAACTATCAAAAGTAACAGTAAAATTCAGATATTCAATAAGAGTATATAATCAAGGAGAGATAGCAGGATATGCAAAAGAAGTAACAGATTATATACCAAAAGGACTAAAATTTGTAGCAAAAGATAATCCAGATTGGAAAGATGAAGGAAATAATGTAATATCAACAAGAAAACTAGAAAATACATTATTACAACCAGGAGAATATGCTGATGTAGAAGTATTATTAACATGGATAAATGGATCAAACAATTTAGGATTAAAAACAAATACAGCAGAAATATCAGAAGATTACAATGAATGGGGAGTACCAGATAAAGATTCAACACCAGACAATAAGAAACCAGGAGAAGATGATATAGATGACGCACCAGTAATGTTATCAGTAGCAACAGGTATAGAAGCAACATATATAATGTTAGGAACAAGCATATTAGCAATAATAGCAGGAGGAATATTCTTAATTAAAAAATATGTGTTATAAAATTTGCGGGAATTAAGGAAACTTAGTTCCCGTTTTTTTTTCAATAAGATAGCAAAACCTACGGATTTAATCATTTTAATTTGTAAAATAATAATGAATACCTTATTATTACAAGTATATTACTAAAATATAATACAATTGTAATGTAAGGTGATTTTTTATATTATAAGATGAATATATATTTCCCTAAAAGAAAAAAATAGTGTTTAAAATACTGTAAAAATAAGGCATTGACTTTATAAAAAAATACGATAAAATAAATATAGGAGAATACAATATAGATTTAAGGAGAGAGGTCATGAAAATCAAAAGAATTATTTTAAGTATAATAAGTGCACTAATATTAATGGCATTATCTGCTCAAAATTCATTGGCAGTAGATACTGTTAATATAACATTGATGGAATTAAATGCTAATTCATCAACATATGTAAATGAGACTAACCCAGAGTATGCATTAAGTTATGATAATTATGCAATTACACAAATTGGTGATGAAAGTGGAAAGAGAAAAATAAATGCATATTGTGGTATGGCTAATGTTGGGTTTGAAAACAGAACAGCATTATCTGGAACTGCAAAATACAAAGATATTTATACTAATAAATACAATATGTCCAATGATAATGATAAATTATTAATTAATGGGTTAGGTATGTATACATCAAATTATAATCAAATACTAGCACTAGCAGATTTGTTTTACCTAGGAGATTCTGATAAAGATTCTGCAGAATTTCAAGCATATATAAAATCATTATATGAAAAAGAATATACATATAACGGACATAATTATTATGCATTATATGATGATGGTTATAGTTATGATGAATTAAAAACATATTCATCTGACCGTATAATAACTCCAAATGAAGTAAGAGCAGTGCAACAAGTAGCACTATGGTATTTTACAAATGACGATGTAAGATTAAATGTTGATGACAATACAAGTTGGGATGATGATTCAGATGTAAACAATGAGAAAGTTTCATTCTTGTATTATAGAACAACATCAAATACAGATAGATATATAGATTTATCCAGCAACGGCAATGGAGCTTATCGAAACAATATGGCAAAACAACTTTATAAATATTTAGTAAGACAAGCAAAAACAAATGCAGCAAATGCTAAAAATGGAAATTATGTAAGTACAAATACAGTATATTTATATACAAACGCAAATGTTGCTAAAGATAAAAGTGAAATTGACAACACAAAATCACAACCAGTAATAGAAATAGAACCAGGAAAAAAGGAATTTGACTTAGCATTAAGAAAATATATATCTTCAGTAACATCAAATGGAGCAACAACAAACTATACAACATCAGGTAATAGAATGCCTAATGTAGATAGTACAAAATTAAAAGATGGAAGTGCAAAAACTGCAACATATAAACATAAAAAAGATCCAATAGTCGTAAAAAAAGGAGATAAAGTAACATACGCAATAACAATATATAATGAGGGTGATAAAAAAGGAAAAGCAACAGAAATAAAAGATCAACTACCAGCAGGATTACAATATAATCAGGCAGAAACTGCAAAACAGAATGATAATTCAAAATATACATTTAATTGTAATAGTTCAACTAATTTATTAACTATAACAGCAAACGATAGAGAATTAAATGCATATAGTGGAACTGGAAATCCAGATTCAACAACAGTATATGTTGTTTGTGATGTTACAGAACAACCAGATGAAACAGAGTATAAAATTTTAACAAATATAGCATGGATAAGTAAAGCATTAGATGCTGAAAAATCACAAACATCAGACAATCCATATAGTGGAAGTATAATTGGACATGATAGAGACTCAGCACCAGGAGATTATCCAAAGAATGGTTCAAGTGATTATACTAAAGAAGATTTAAGAACAACAAATAGTTTAGGTTATACAGGAAAAACTAATTACACATCAGAAACAGATTTAAGTGATGCTACTAAATATTATGAAGGACAACAAGATGATGATGATTTTGAAAAAGTAAAAGTAATGCCTAAAAGAGGATCATATGATATATACATTGTAAAGCAAGATGCAGAAGGAAAAAATCTTAGTAGTAAAGCAAAATTTAGTGTCAAAGGACCAGGGGATACAGCAGAAAAAGAAAAAGAAGTGACTGGTGAGTTAAAGTTTACAGGAGAAACACCTGTAAAAATAAATGCTTCTAATGTTAATACTCCAGATGTATATACAATTAAAGAGATACAAGCACCAGATAAATATTGTAAATTTGATGGAACAATAACAGTAACAGTAAATAAAGCAGAAGATGATTCAAAATACTATGCATCAAGCGTAACATATGATGTAAAAGATAGTAGTGGAAGTTCAATAAAATCAGAAGAAAAAGTAAAAGTAGAATTAAAAGATGGAAATTTATATGTATATGTAAAGAACTATCAATTTGACTTAGCATTAAGAAAATACATAACCCAAATAAATGGAAGTGATATTAAGACTTCAAGAAAACCTTCAATAGCAGAAGATGAAAAAAATAAATTAGCAACAGATACAGCAACATATGATGATGGAACAACACTTGCTAAAACGCATACAAAAACACCTTTAGAAGTTGCAAAAGGTGATAAGGTAACATATGCAATTGAAATATATAATGAAGGTGAAATAGATGGATATGCAACAGAAGTAACAGATTATTTGCCAGATGGATTAGATTTTTTACCAAGTGACCCAACTAATATAAATAATGGTTGGACACAAGATACACATGATCCAAAGAAAATAACAACAAATAAGTTAGCAGAAGAAGGAAAATTATTAAGTGCATTTAACAAATCTACAAAGGAATTAGATAGTGAAATATTATACATAGTATGTCAAGTAAATGATAAAGCAACATCATCTAACTTAAAAAATATAGCAGAAATAACAGAAACAAAAGATAGTAAAAAGAAAGATGTAGAAGATAGAGATTCAACTCCAAACGATGTTCACAAAGACAATTATACTCCAGAGGCACCAACAGGAGGAAAAGGAGAGCAAGACGATGATGACTTTGAAGATTTAAAAATTGTAGAATTTGACTTGGCATTAAGAAAATATATAACAAAAATTGAAGATGAAAAAGGAACAAACGTAGCAGTTCCAAATATTCAAAGAACGCCAGAAATTGATAATGAAACAATAAAAAGTATAACAACAACAGCAACATATAAACACAGAAAAGATCCAGTAGTTGTAAAACCAGGATATTTTGTGTATTACAAATTAACAGTGTATAATGAAGGAGACATAGATGGATATGCTAAAACAATAACAGATAAGTTACCAACAGGACTTCAATTTATTAAAATAGAGGATGAAAATACATCTAAATATACAGCTTCTTATACAGATACTACAAACACATTAGTATTAACAAGAAAAGATAGTCAGGGAACAATAACAGCGTATGATGGAAATACATTACATAGTGAAACGGTTACAATTAAGTGTAAAGTAACAGCTGACGCAGAAGAAGGAGCAGATAAAATATATACAAATATAGCATGGATTTCACAAGACTACAATGAAAAAAATGTAAATGATAGAGATTCACAACCAGATACACATCCACAAGAAAATAAATTAGTTACAGATATTCCAAATAATGGATATATAGGAAATAATAATACTGATAAAGATTTAAAAAATCCAGAATTATACTTTGAAGGACAACAAGATGATGATGACTTTGAAAAAATAGTAATTTATAAAGAACCAGAAATACACAAAGGAGTAAAAACTGTTACAAACCAAGATTCAGGATATGATGATAATGATGATAATCAAATAGATACAAATGAACCACATGAATGGGTTATAAATTCTAGTTTACCATTGAATATTGCAGACTATAAAAAATACGAAATTGTAGATGATATAGATTATAGATTAGAATATAAAGGAATAATATCAGTAAATATTATAAACAATGAAGGAAAACAAGTAGCAGAATTAGAAAAAGGCACAGATTATAAAGAAACATATACTCAAAATACAAACAATACAACAGCAACATCTAGTATTTTAGGAAATAAATATTCTGGAACATTAAGACTAACATTTATAGGTGAAGGTCAACAAATTTCTCAAAAATTAAAAGAAAATGCTGGAAACATAATAGAAGTAAAATTTAAAACAATATTTGCCAAAGATTCAAGCGGAAAATTATTAGCAGAAGTATTAGGAAAAGAAATACCAAATAAAGCAAAATTAGAATATACAAACGAATCAAACGAAGAAAAAGAAGATATATCAGAAAAACCAGAAGTACATACAGGAGGAATAACATTATACAAATACAAAAAATCTAATGGAACAAAAGTAGGATTAAAAGATGCAGAATTTGCAATATACAAAACAGAGCAAGATGCACAAAAAAGACAAAATGCACTACGAGTAGCAAAATCAGGAGAAGATGGACTTGTAGAATTTGTAGGATTAGAATATGGAGAAGATGCAAAAAATAGTCCAGACAACCTACAATCTGATGGAACATATATCCAAGGAAGAGAAAATGCAAGAGAAATTCCAGGAACAACATATTGGATAGTAGAAACAAAAGCACCTGAAGGCTATGAAACTAAACAAGATATAATAGAAGTAACAATTGATAATGATTCATATAAAGAAGATATAAATGTATTAATAAAAGAAGAAGAATCAAAAGCATCAACAAACAGATTAATAGAAAATATACCAACAGACTTCGATTTAGCATTAAGAAAATTCATAACAAAAATAGGAGATAAAAACATAGAAAATAGAATACCACAAATAGGTGAAAGTTCAATAGAAGGAGAATCAACAACAGCAGAGAAAAAACATCCAAAAAATAAAGTATCAGTATCAAGAGGAGATACAGTAGTATATACAATAAGAGTATATAATGAAGGAAAAATAGACGGATATGCAAAAGAAGTAACAGACTATTTACCAGAAGGATTAGACTTAAAAGAAGAAAGTACAATAAATAGTCAATATGGATGGACAAGTGATGGAAAGACAATAACAACAAGATATTTAGCAGATACAATAATAAAAGCAGCAAATAGAGATTATACAAAATTAAACGAAGAAGAATATTATAAAGATTTATTAGTAGAATGTGTAGTAAATAACAAAGCAACATCAAATAATTTAAAAAATATTGCAGCAATAACAGAAGCAGAAGACAAAAGTGGAAATAAAGTAGATGAAGATTCACAGCCAGAAGATATAGATACAGACAAATATAGTCCAAAGAAACCAGAAGAAGGACTTGGAGAACAAGATGATGATGACTTTGAAGATTTACAAGTATTCGATTTAGCATTAAGAAAATATATAACAAAAGTTGAAGACGAACAAGGAGAAGGTGTAGAACTTCCAAATCTATCAAGAACACCAGATATTGACGAATCAACAATAGAAAGTGAAACAACAACAGCAACATATGATCATAGAAAAGATCCAGTAGTTGTAAAACCAGGATATTTTGTATATTATAGTTTAACTGTATATAACGAAGGTGGTATAGATGGATATGCAAAAACAATAACAGATACATTGCCATCAGGACTTAAATTCATTGCAATAGATGATGAAGATAATTCAAAATATAAACTAGATTCTTATACAGAAAGTACAAATACATTAATATTAACAAGAAAAGATAATCAAGGAACAATAACAGCTTATGATGGAAATACCTTAAATAGTGAAACAGTAACAATTAAATGTCAAGTAACAGCAAATGCAAAAGAAGGTGGAGACAAAATATATACAAATATAGCATGGATTTCTGAAGATTACAATGAGAGTGGTGTAACAGATATAGACTCAAAGCCAAGTGAACATCCACAAGAAGAAGATTTAGTTACAGATAGTCCAAGTAAAGGTTATATTGGAGAAGGTAATGATGACAAAGATTGGACAAATCCTGATGAATACTTTGAAGGACAACAAGATGATGATGACTTTGAAAAAATAATTATTTATGATGAACCAGAAATACACAAAGGTGTAAAAGAAGTTGAAAACCAAGATTCAGGATATGATGATGATGTAAATAAACCACATGAATGGGTAATAAATTCTAGTCTACCATCAAATATAGCAAACTATAAAAAATACGAAATTGTAGATGATATAGACTATAGATTAGTATATGAAGGAATAATATCAGTAAATATTATAGACAAAAAAGGAACAAAAGTAGCAGAATTAACAGAAAATACAGACTATAAAGTAACATATACTCAAAATACAGAACAACCAGATGCAATATCAGATATATTAGGAAATAAATATTCAGGAACATTAAAACTAACATTTATAAGCGAAGAACAAATAATTTCTGATAAAATAAAAGAAAATGGTGGAAACATAATAGAAGTAAAATTCAAAACAACATTCGCAAAAGATAAAGATGGAAAATTATTAGCAGAAATAATAGGAAAAGAAATACCAAATAAAGCAAGATTAGACTATACAAATGAATCAGGAGAAAACCATAAAGAATCAGAAATACCAGAAGTACATACAGGAGGAATAACATTATACAAATACAAAAAATCTAATGGAGAAAAAGTAGCATTAAAAGATGCGGAATTTGCAATATATAGAACAAGGGAAGATGCAGAAAATAAAACAAATGCAGTACAAACAGCAAAATCAGGAGAAAATGGACTTGTAGAATTTGTAGGATTAGAATATGGAGAAGATGCAAAAGATAATGAAAGCAACAAAAAAACTGATGGAACATATATACAAGGAGAAGCAAACGCAAGAGTAATACCAGGAACAAAATATTGGATAGTAGAAACAAAAGCGCCAGAAGGATATGCAACAATAAAAGAACCAATAGAAGTAACAATAAATAATGGTACTTATAAAGAAGATGTAGAAGTATTAATAAAAGAAGAAGAGTCAAAAGAAACAACAAATAGATTAATAGAAAATAAACCATTAAATTTTGACTTAGCATTAAGAAAATTCATAACAAAAGTAGAAGATAAAGATGTAACAACAAGAGTACCACAAGTAAAATATGCAGATGGAAAAATAACTTACGAACATACTAAAGAACCAGTAAATGTAGTAAATGGAAATGTAGTAACATATACATTAAGAATATTTAATGAAGGTCAAATAGACGGATACGCATCAGTAATAACAGATGACATTCCAGATGGAGTAGAATTTTTACCAGAGCATGATACAAACAAAGAATACAGATGGGTAATGTACACAGAACTAAAAGAAGGAACAGAAGTAGAAGATGAATCAAAAGTTATTGAATGTAAAGTAAATGGAAGTTCAGAAGTAAAGAAATATATAGAAACAGAAGATGCAAGCAAAGCAGTAATAATAAGAACAGACTACCTATCAAAAGAACAAGGAGAAGAAAGAAAGACATCAGAAGAAGAAGAAAATCCAAACTTACTAAAGACTTTTGATGAAAGTAAAGAAATATCAGATACAAACCCAGACTATAAAGATATAAAAGTAGCATTTAGAGTAACAGAGCCAAATGGAAGTAAAAGAATATTAATCAACTATGCACAAATATCAGATGACACAGACGAAAACGGTGATGAAGTTGAAGATATAGACTCAAAACCAGATGAATGGAATGAAGGAGAAGATGACCAAGACATAGAGAAAATAAGAGTACCAGAATTTGACTTAGCATTAAGAAAATGGGTAACAGAAGCTATAGTAATAGAAGATGGAAAAACAAAAGTAACAAAAACAGGACATGATGCATGGGATGACCCAGAAGATGTAGTAAAAGTAGAATTACATAGAAAGAAACTATCAAAAGTAACAGTAAAATTCAGATATTCAATAAGAGTATATAATCAAGGAGAGATAGCAGGATATGCAAAAGAAGTAACAGATTATATACCAAAAGGACTAAAATTTGTAGCAAAAGATAATCCAGATTGGAAAGATGAAGGAAATAATGTAATATCAACAAGAAAACTAGAAAATACATTATTACAACCAGGAGAATATGCTGATGTAGAAGTATTATTAACATGGATAAATGGATCAAACAATTTAGGATTAAAAACAAATACAGCAGAAATATCAGAAGATTACAATGAATGGGGAGTACCAGATAAAGATTCAACACCAGACAATAAGAAACCAGGAGAAGATGATATAGATGACGCACCAGTAATGTTATCAGTAGCAACAGGTATAGAAGCAACATATATAATGTTAGGAACAGGCATATTAGTAATAATAGCAGGAGGAATATTCTTAATTAAAAAATATGTATTATAAGATTTACTTTTTAAAATACTTATGATATAATTTTTTCGAATAGTTATAACAAGGGGGAAATATGAATCAAATATTATCTACGGTAAATGTCAATAATAAACATAATATAAACAAAGGTGGAAGCAAAGATGTTAATTCAATAATAAAGTTTTTTGCTATAATACTTATTGTTTTTGGTGTATTTTTAATAGCCAATAGTTCATATGCTTTATACAAAAATAGTGGAAGTGCTAGTGGAGATTCTAATCAACAAGAGCAAATTTCAACAAAACCTGAAATAGAAGTACAAGTAAAAGAAGGAACTCAACTTATAGTTAATATTTCAACAACACAACCATCAGTAATAGATAAAGTTGTATATCATTGGAATGATGAAGAAGAACAAACAGTTAGTGGAGATGGAAGAACTTATATGCAAGTAAGTAAAATTGATATTCCAAAGGGTGAAAACACATTTACTGTTATTGCAACTGATATAAATGGGGAAGAAACTGTATTTTCAGATACTTATACATTACAAAGTGAAATAAGTATAGATATACAAAAATCTGGAAATAAGGTAAAAATAGATTTAATTGGAAATAATGAAATTAAAACTGTTGCATATAAATGGGACAATGAAGAAGTACAAACAAAAGAGGTAAATAATAAAGAATATTCATTTGAATTAGATGTTTCACTAGGAGAACATACATTACAAGTACAGGCTGTTGATGTTAATGGAAATAAAGAAAAAGCAGAAAAGACTGTTGCAGGTTCAACAATGCCAACAGTAACAATAGAAGCAGGTAATGATTGTTATGTAATAAAAGCACATGATGATGTGGCATTAGATAGGGTTGAAATAGAGACAATGTCAGATGGAAAAATCACAAAAATGCAAGCAGATGGAAAAGATTTTAAATATGATTTTCCTTTAAAAGAAGGCGATAACTATATAAAAGTTACAGCATATAATTCTCAAGGTGTTCAATCTAAATCAAGAAAAGCTGTATGGAAAAAATAATACAAGCCCTCTATAAAGAGGGCTTTCATGATGAGCTTGCAATAAAGAAGGGTGAAAATGGATATAAGTTTTTATAATATAGTATGTTTTTTTGTAATTTATTCTTTCTTAGGCTGGATACTTGAATCAATATTTAGGTCGTTTTGCGAAAGAAAAATAATAAATACTGGATTTTTGATTGGTCCAGTTTGTCCAATTTATGGTGTGCGGAAGTATTATAATGCTTTTAATAATGGGACGATTACAAGGCAAAATAATTATTACTTTCATTATTTCTGTAGTGCTTTTGACATTTTGGGAATATATTGTGGGAGTATTCTTAGAAAAAGTTTTTAAAACGAAATATTGGGATTATTCAGATCATAAAATAAATTTTCAAGGAAGAATTTGTTTAACTAATTCAATAGCTTGGGGATTTTTAGGTGTAGGTTTTATAAACTATATTCATCCATTTGTTGTTTCATGCATAAATAATATCCCAGAAGATATATTTAGAAACATAATTTTTGGATCATTAGCAGTTATGATAGTTGATGCAATAATAAGTGTTATAAAAATTAATAATATAAAAATAAAACTTAAAAAGATTGAAGATTTAAATGAACAAATTAAACAAAAATTAAATGAAATAAAAGAAGAAAGCAAAAATAAGCTAACTGATAAATCTAAAGTTACAGAAAATGTAAAAACTGCATTAGTAGAACTTAAAGCTAAAAGAAATAGAATAATGAGAAGGTTATATAGATATGTATATAGACTAAAAAAAGCATTCCCTGCACTTAATACAAAAGAAATTACTGAAATATTAAATAAAAAAGTTCAAATAAAAAGAATTAAAACTAAAGATAAAAGGAGGAAGTAATGCAACAAGAAATATATATAATAGATGATGATGATTCTTCTATATTAGTATTTAAAGAATTATTTAAGAATGATTTAGATTATAAATTTATTAATGTTAAATCTAAAGAAATTGATGTAGCTTTAAAAAATATTCCATCACTTATAATCATTAATGAAGATGCTGTAGATAGAGATGTAGTAAATCTTTGCAAACAAATAAGAAGTGATGAAGATAATACAATAACTCCTGTTATTGTGGTATCTTCTAATGGAGAGAAATCTCACAGAATGAAAATTTTGCAAGAGTCAATAGAATATTATATAAAAAAACCAGTTGATGAAGAATATTTATATTATACAGTAAAAAATTTAAGTAGATTGCTTACAATAAATAGAAGAATAAGCCCTCTTACAGGGTTACCAGGGAATGTACAGATACATGCAGAATTGAAGAAGAGATTATCAAATAGAGAGACATTTACTGTATTATATTTCGATTTGGACAATTTTAAGGCTTATAATGATGTTTACGGATTTTTAAAAGGTGATGAAATAATTGTATATACTGCAGATATAATTTATAAAGTTTTGCATAATAATTGGTCAGATAATGTTTTTGTTGGACATATTGGTGGAGATGATTTTGTAGGAATAATACCAGGTATTCATTGTGATAAAGTTTGCCAAGATATAATTGCAAATTTTGATGCTAAGGTTAGTAGTTTTTTTACAGATGAAGATAATTATAGAGGATATATAGAAGTTGCTAATAGAAAGGGAATAATAGAACAATTTCCTCTTACTTCAATTTCAATTGGAGTTGTTGTTGCAGATTTAGGTAGATTCCACAATATATTGGAAATTGGAGAAATTGGTGCTCAAGTTAAGCATGCTGCAAAATCTGTAATGGGTAGTAGCTATGCAATAGATAGAAGAAAATAAGGAGCAAGTAGTGCACACACACAAGCATATTTACAAAAATAAATAAAAAGTCGTGAAGTATTTTACTTAACGACTTTTTCTATAATTCGTATTATAGCAATATAAGAGTTTTTTGACAATATTTTTTTATGATTTTTTAAAACTTTTTTAAAAATTATTTGGTTTTATTATTATAAATAAATGTGTGAAACAATTGATATAAAAGCTTTTTTGTAATCTTTCATTTGAACCCTTAAGTAAAATACTTAATGGTACAAATGAAAGGTGGGAAAAGTATGAATTTCAAAGGAAAAGGATGTAAAAATAAAGGAATAACATTAATAGCACTTGTTATCACTATAATAGTCTTGCTAATCCTTGCAGGAGTAACAATAGCGATGTTATCAGGAGACAACAGCGCACCACAAAAAGCAACAGAGGCAGCACAAAAAGATGCAATAGCAGGAGCAAAAGATGAAATAGCAATGGAGGTGCAAGAGGCATTATTAAATTATTATAATAATACCTATGTAAAAGGAAATATAACAGAAGGAGCAAGTACACAATCAGTAGTGGAAGAGGCTGCAGGAAGAGCAGTAGAAAATGCCGAAAAAAGAAATAGTCAATTGTTAGAGTCATCAGGAGTATCAGATAATACAATAACATTAAACACAAAATCATACACAGTAACAGGAACAATAGAAGAAAACGGAGGAATAACATGGAGTGATACTAAAGCATCAACGGGAGACTCAGGAGAAGAAACATCTACAACAAGAACGGTGGAAGTTGATTCATTTGCAGACCTAAATAGTAAAGCAGAATTACCATCAAAAAAAAATACAATAGTAAAAAAGGAAACCGAAGGAGAGGAGCAACAAGTAGTAATCCCAGCTGGTTTTAAACAAGCAACTGATTCAGCCGATACATTAGAAGGAGGAATAGTAATAGAAGATGCAAGTGAAGATTCAACAAAAAAAGGAAACCAATTTGTATGGGTGCCAGTAGAGCAAAAAATAAAATTTCATGATGGTGAAATGGGAGTAATACAATTAGGAAGATATGATTTTTTGGGTGACTTAGACGCACCTAAAGAAGGAAAAGATGTTATAGAAGATTATTTTACAGAAATATCAGACGAGTCAGGAGCAAGGGATATAGAAGAATTCAAAACCCAAACGAATAAAGCCAAAGGATATTATATAGGAAGATATGAAATGGGAAAAGAAAATGAAAATGAAGCAGTATGCAAAGCAGGAGTATTAGTATATAATGGTATAGAAATAGAGAAAGCAAAAGAAGAATCACGAAATTTATATAACGATGTAAAAAAAGGAGAAACAACAATATATACAAGTGATTTAATAAATAGTTATGCATGGGATACAGCGATAGTGTATATAATGAAATGCGATAAAGATGGAAATTATTATGCTTATCAAGGAGATGATATAGGTAAACTTTCAAACACAGGAGATAGAGGAGATGAGAAATGTAAAATAAATGATATGGCAGGTAATATGCAAGAATTGACAACAGAACGCTCTAGCTTCATCAACGAGCGTAACGCCATCGAGCCGTATGTCTTTCGAGGAGGACAGTACGCCGATTATTATTGGTGTGCGGGTGCCCGCGCGCATTTATCAAACGTCATAGGCACTTACTATGGATTTCGCCCCATTTTATATATCGTAGGGCTGAATGCTTAAGGCGAAAAACAAAAAAAGGTAGAGAAGAAGTTTTAAGTATCAAAATTAAAAAAGGAGCTTGGGCAAATTTATGTAAATTGTATAATAGAACTGAGCAAAAATTCTCAAGTAAAATTGAGTAAATTTGCTCAGTTTTCTCTTTGTCTT
>CANRHX010000004.1 GCA_947630545.1 uncultured Clostridia bacterium | reverse complement strand
ATGCATGGCGTCTGGGCAAACCTGGCACCAATGGCACAAAATGTGTCAACCAAACCCGGAACCAATGACACAAAACCCGGAACAATTAAACAAAAAAATCATAAAATATATAGAACTATATTATAATTAATAAAGTTCTATATATTTTTTTACAAAAAAGAGGGTATTAACATGAAAGACAAAATAGTTGTATTAAAATTTGGAGGTAGTTCTGTTGCAGATAATGAAAAGTTGAAAAAAGTTGCAAATAAAGTAATAGGTTATAAAAAAGAATATAAACATGTAGTAGTAATACTATCAGCACAAGGAAAAACAACAGATAAGCTAATAAGTGAAGCCAAAGAATTAGCCAAAGATCCAAATAAAAGAGAGTTTGCAGCATTAATTTCTACTGGAGAACAAGTATCAATTGCAAAACTTGCAATACTACTAAATGAAATGGGACATAATTCTATATCTCTTACAGGCTGGCAAGCAGGAATAAAAAGTAGTATAGCCAATAAATGTGCAATAATAGAGAACATAGATGTTTCAAGAATAGAAAAGGAATTAGGTGAAGATAAAATAGTTATTATTGCAGGATTTCAAGGAGTCAATAGAAATAATGATATTTCAACATTAGGAAGAGGAGGATCAGATACAACAGCTGTTGCTGTTGCAGCTGCATTGGAAGCAGACAAATGTTATATTTTTTCAGATGTTGATGGTGTATATAGTGCAGATCCAAATAAAATAGAAGATGCAAAAAAACTAAAAGAAATATCATATAAAGAAATGATTGATTTATCAAATGAAGGAGCAAAAGTGCTTCATGACAGATCAATAGTTATAGGAAACAAATTTAATGTCCCAATTATAACCAAATCAACATTTAATAATAAAGAAGGAACACTAATTTCTAAAAAAATTGAAGAAAATACAGTAAAAAGTATAGTTAAAAAAGATGTTTCTAAAATTTCAATAATTGGCGAAGGAATCATGAGAAATACAAAACTAATAGAAGGAATAATAAATATAATAGATAAAGCAGAAGTAGAAGTTTTAAGAATAGAAATATTAGATGCTAAAATTTCAGTTATTTTTAAAGACATGGTTGATGATGATCTAGTAAAAAAATTTCATGAAGTAAGTTTTAATTAGGAGTTAAATATTAGAATTCACAGTCTAAACATAAAAACTAATCATAAAAAGAAAAATGCAAATAAATTTTAAAAAATGTCAAAAATATGTTTGACATTTTTTTGTTTGTATGATATGATAGCAAAAAAAGAAATAGGAGTGATTATAATGCCTAGAAAAAAACAAGAATTAAATAAAAGAGAAAAAGCAATACTAAAATTTATTGAAAAACAAATATTAAGTGAAGGTTATCCACCATCAGTTAGAGAAATAGGAAAAGCAGTAGGACTAAGTTCAACAGCTACAGTACATGGATATTTAGCAAGATTAGATGAAAAAGGATACATCAAAAAGCAAGACAAAAAAGGAAGAACATTAAGATTATTAAAAGGTGGTTCAGGAGAAAACAAAAATACATCAAGTAAAGACTTTTATACACAAAAAGAATTAGTGGATGTACCAATAATAGGAAAAATTACAGCGGGAGAACCTATACTTGCTGTAGAAAATATAACAGATACTTTCCCAATTCCAATTGATTTTGTTGGGAATTCAGAAAGTTTCATGCTTACAGTTAGAGGAGAAAGCATGATAGAAGCCGGAATTTTAGATGGAGACTATATATTAGTAAAAAAACAAAATACTGCCAATAATGGAGAAATAGTAGTAGCTTTAATTGGAGAAGAAGCAACAGTAAAAACATTCTACAAAGAAAAAGATCATATAAGATTGCAACCAGAAAATAGTACAATGGATCCAATAATAGTTCCAACATGTGATATTCTAGGAAAGGTAGCAGGAGTATTTAGAAAAATGTAAAAATTCACAGAAAATTCACACAAAATACGCATTAATAATATTGACAAATTAAGCTGTGTTGCTTAAAATAGTAACACAGTTTAATTTATTTATAATTTAATAAAAAATAAAAATACAGAAAGGAGAAATTATGCTAAAGGTTTTAAAAAATTTAAAAAAATCCTTTGTAGCTGTTATAGCAATAGTCATATTACTATGTATTCAAGCTTGGGCTGATTTAGAATTACCAGATTACACTTCAAAAATAGTCAATAATGGAATTCAATCTTCTGGAATAGTAACATCAGTTCCAGAATTTATAGGCGTAAGTGACATGCAATTAATACAACTATTTACAAACGATGAAGACTACAACAAAATATTAGAAAATTACAAGTTAGTTGATAGTAATGTCACAAAAGAACAAGAAGAAAAAATAGACAAATATTTTGGTAAAAATTATGGTATAGAGCCAAACACAATATACATATTAAACACGTTAGACAGTCAAAAAGAAGAAGAATTAAAAAAATTAATTTTAACTCCTATTATGGAATTATCAGCAATTTCAAATGAAGAAACTGCAAATCAGATAAAAAATCAAATGATGCAAAATATTCCAGAAAATCAAAAAACAAATTTTGAAAATGTAGAATTAACACAAATAATTAAATCAATGCCAAAAGAGCAAATTACTCCATTATTAGAACAATTTAATTCTCAAATAAAAGGAATGCAAGATTCTATTAAAGAACAAGCAGCTATAGCTGCTATAAAAATAATGTATCAAAACGTAGGTATAGATACAAATAAATTACAAAACGACTATATTTGGCTTTCAGGACTTCAAATGCTAGGAGTTGCATCAATTAGTATGATAAGTGCAATTTCCATAATGCTACTATCATCAAGAGTTGCGGCAAAACTCGGAAGAACCATAAGAGAAAAAATATTTAGAAAAGTATTAAAATTTTCACATGCTGAATTTACTGAATATAGTACAGCTTCACTAATAACTCGTAGTACAAACGATATTCAGCAAATACAACAATTAATAGCAATGATGTTTAGAGTTTTAGTTTATGCACCAATAATGGGAATAGGAGCATTTTTAAAAGTATTAGTACAAAGTAATAACTCAATGGCATGGATTATAGGGGTAGCAATTATAGCAATTTTATTCATCATAGGAACATTATTCATAGTTGCAATGCCTAGGTTTAAAAAATTGCAAACATTAATAGATAAAATAAACCAAGTATCTCGTGAAATCTTAACAGGAATCCCTGTAATAAGAGCATTTCACAAAGAAAAACATGAAGAATCAAGATTTGAAAAAGCAAATATGGATTTAAGAAAAACAAACACATTTGTAAGTAAAGCAATGTCAATGATGATGCCAATGCTAATGTTTGTTATGAATTCAATTATGTTATTAATAATATGGGTTGGTGGACAAAATATAGACCAAGGAATACTTCAAGTAGGAGACATGATGGCATTCATACAATATACAATGCAAATACTAATAAGTTTCTTATTTATATCAATGCTTTCAATAATGCTTCCAAGAGCATCTGTAGCAGCTAACAGAATAGTAGAAGTATTAGAAACAGACCCAAGTATAAAAGATGCTGAAGATTTAAAAAAGTTTAATCAAAATAAAAAAGGATTAGTAGAATTTAAAAATGTATCTTTTAGATATCCAGATGCAGATACAGAAATACTAGAAGATATAAATTTCACTGCTAAACCAGGAGAAACCACGGCAATTATAGGAAGCACTGGAAGTGGTAAATCAACAATAGTAAACTTAATTCCAAGATTTTATGATGTGACTGGAGGAGAATTATTAGTAGATGGTGTAAACATTAAAGAAGTTTCACAAAAAGATTTAAGAGATATTATAGGATTAGTACCTCAAAAAGGAATATTATTTTCAGGAACAATAGAATCAAATATAAAATATTCAGATGACAACATGAGTGATGAAGTAATGGTTGAGGCAGCTAAAATAGCACAAGCAGAAGAATTCATAGAAACTAAACAAAATAAATACAAAGATCCAATAGCACAGTCAGGAAACAATGTCTCTGGAGGTCAAAAACAAAGATTAGCAATTGCAAGAGCTATAGCTAAAAATCCAGAAATATATATATTTGATGATAGTTTTTCAGCATTAGACTTTAAAACAGATAGTAAACTTCGTGAAGCTTTATCTACAAAAACAAAAGATAAAACAGTAATAATAGTAGCACAAAGAATAAGTACAATAATGCATGCTGATCAAATAATAGTATTAGAAGAAGGAAAGGTAGTAGGTATAGGCAAACATGAAGAATTAATGAAAAATAATGAAACATATAGACAAATTGCATTATCACAACTTTCTGAAGCAGAATTAGGAGGTGAAGTATAATGCCAGGACCAATGGGAGGACCAAGACGTAGAGCAGGTCAAACTGTAGAAAAAGCAAAAAACTTTAAAGGAACTACAAAAAAACTTATAAAAGAATATTTAGCAAAATACAAAGTCAAATTATTAATTGTATTTATTTTTGCAATTGGTAGTACAATATTTACAATAGTTGGACCCAAAATACTTGGTAATGCTACAACAGAAATTTTTTCAGGTTTAGTTAGCAAATTGTCAGGTGGAACAGGAATAGACTTTGGTAAAATTGCACAGATATTATTCACGTTACTAGGTTTATACATTTTAAGTGCTATATTTTCATTTATCCAAGGATTTACAATGACAAGTGTAGTACAAAAATTGACCTATAATATAAGAAATGATTTAGCAAAAAAAATAAACAAACTACCTATGAAATATTTTGACAAAAAAACAAATGGAGAAGTATTATCAATTATTACCAATGATATAGACACATTAAGTATGAGTTTAGATCAAAGTATAACGCAAATTATAACATCAATATGCACTATAATAGGAATATTAATAATGATGTTTTCAATAAGTTGGGAAATGACATTAATATCATTAATCATACTTCCAGTATCAGGTATAATTGTTGGAATTGTTGTAAAAAAGTCACAAAGATATTTCAAAATGCAACAAGATTATTTAGGACATGTAAATGGTCAAGTTGAAGAAATATATGGTGGTTTAAACATAGTAAAAGCATTTAATGGAGAAGAAAGAGCAATAAAAGAATTTAGTAAAGCAAATAAGCAACTATATCAAGCAGGATGGAAATCTCAATTTTTATCTGGTTTAATGCATCCATTAATGAATTTCATAGGCAATGTGGGGTATGTTGCAGTTGCAGTAGTAGGAGGATATTTTGCAATACAAGGAAAAATTACAGTTGGAAATATTCAAAGTTTTATACAATACAATAAACAATTCACACAACCAATAGGTCAAGTTGCTCAAATATCAAGTATGCTACAAGCTATGATAGCTGCTGCAGAGAGAATTTTTGAGTTTTTAGATGAAGAAGAAGAACCAAAAACATTAAATGGTATAACAGAAACTGAAAAATTAAAAGGAAATATTGAATTTAAGAATGTTAAATTTGGTTATTCAACAGACAAAATAGTAATAAATAATTTCAATGCTAATGTAAAAGAAGGACAAAAAATAGCAATTGTAGGACCTACTGGAGCAGGTAAAACAACAATGGTAAAATTATTAATGAGATTTTATGATGTTTTAGATGGTGAAATTCTTGTTGATGGACATAATATAAAGGACTTCGACAGAGGAGAACTTAGAAAAATGTTTGGTATGGTTCTTCAAGATACATGGCTATTTGGTGGAACTGTAAAAAATAATATAAAATACGGAAAAGAAGATGCAACAGATGACGAGGTAATAAAAGCTGCAAAAGCAGCACATGTGCATCACTTTATAAAAACACTTCCAAAGTCATACAATTCAAAAATAAATGAAGAATCAAGCAATATTTCTGCTGGTCAAAAGCAGTTACTTACAATTGCAAGAGTTATTTTAGCAGATCCTAAAATATTAATATTAGATGAAGCAACAAGTTCTATTGATACAAGAACAGAAATACAAATTCAGGATGCAATGGATAATCTAATGAAAGGCAGAACAAGTTTTATAATTGCACATAGATTATCTACAATAAAAAATGCAGATTTAATATTAGTTATGAATCATGGGGATATTGTAGAACAAGGCAAACATGAAGAGTTGCTTGAGCAAAATGGTTTTTATGCAGATTTATATAATAGTCAATTTGAAGATTGTAATGATGCAATTGAATAAAAATAAATGAAAATTAAATAATAAAAAAGAGTGTCTAGGATTTTTAAATAAAAATTTATAAAAAATCTCAGACACACTTTTTTTATAATCTTTTTAATCATTAGATTTAGCAAAAATTCTAAGTAATTTCAAGAAAATATTAATAAAATCCAAATAAAGTTCTAAAGCACCGTAAATGTATAATTTTTCTTGATTTAAGCTTGGATCTTCAGAAAGCAATTTCAATTTATTCATATCATAAATTGTAATACCAACGAACAATATTAAGATTATCCAAGTTAAACCTAAATCTAACATTTCATTTTGTAAAAATAAATTTACTATACTTGCAATAATTCCAACAAAAAGAGCAGTAAATAAAATTGTAGACCAGTTGCTTAAATCTTTATTAGTCTTAGCACCTATTAAAGCTAGAATTCCAAATATTGCAGCTGATGCTATGAAAATAATAATTATTGAATTCAATTTATAAACTGCAAATATAGAAGATAATGTAACGCCATTTAGAAAAGCATATATAAAATATACAATCCCAGCAACTGTTGGTGACATTTTTCTAAATAAAAGACTAAAAACTAAAACAGCAACTAATTCAATTATTGCTACAATTGCAAGAGAGCCTGAAAACGCAATCTTAATCCATAAACCACTATAGTATGTGTATGCTGCAACTATTGCTGTACCTAGTAATCCTAAAAACATCCAGAAAAACGTTTTCGCAAAGAATTTGTTATCGGTATTTTCCATTTTTAGTTCCTCCCTAAATATATTATAATATCATTATACTATTAATATTTAATAATTGCAACAAATAAAAAATTATAGTATAATCAAAAATGTGTCAAGCAAACCCGGAACCGATGACACAAAATGTGTCATTCAAACCCGGAACCGATGACACAAAATGTGTCAAGTAAACCCGGAACCGATGACACAAAAAGGAGGAAAAATGTCAGAAGTAAAATGGACCAATGAACAAAAAGATGCAATATATGAAGATGGTAAAAATATACTAGTTGCAGCAGCTGCTGGAAGTGGTAAAACTGCGGTACTTGTTGAAAGAATAATAAACAAAATAATAAATGAAAATGTTGATATAGACAAACTTTTAGTAGTGACTTTTACAAATGCTGCAGCAAGTGAAATGAAACAAAGAGTATTAGATGCAATATACAAAAAATTGGATGAAGATCCAGAAAATGAAAATTTACAAAAGCAAATAATATTACTAAATAAAGCTAGTATATGCACTATTGATTCATTTTGTTTAGATGTTGTAAGGAATAATTTTTATCAATTACAAAACGTTTCTCCGAATTTTAGAATAGCAGATACTACCGAAATAGATATACTAGAGCAGGAGACACTAGAAGAAATCTTCGAAAAAAAATATGAAGAAGAGGATGAAGATTTTTTAAAACTCATCAATACATATACAAGTTACAAAGATGATGCACCATTAAAAGATATAATTTTGAAGATATTTAAAGCAACTGCAAGTATGCCTTTCCCTGATAAGTGGTTGCAAGATCATATAGAAATGTTTAACCTAAAAGAAGAATTAGATAAAGATTTTGGAACTACACCATGGGGAAAGATTCTTTTAAATGATATTGAAGAAGAATTAATTGATGATATAAAGATATTGAATAACTTGAAAAATCAATCAGCTAAATATGATGGATTTGATAAAGTAGTAGAAATATTAGAACAAGATATAAACTTAATGGAAACACTAAAAGCAAATCTTGACAATTGGGATAATGCTTATACAATTTTTCATAATAATAAATTTAAAAGATGGTCAACTCCTAAAAGTTCAAACGCTTTTAAAGAAGAAGCAAAATCTATTAGAGACGAAATAAAAGAAAAATATAAAAACAAACTCGAAAAAATATTGCTAAGCGACTCAAAACAGTCAAATTTAGACATATATGATATGTACGAAACATTGGTAAAACTAAAAAATATCATTTTTGAGTTTGAGCAAACTTTTTCAAAAAAGAAGCAAGAAAAAAACATTGTAGATTTCAGCGATATAGAGCATTTTGCGTTAAACATTTTACTTAAATTCGATGAAGAAGGTAATTTACAAAAAACAGATGTAGCTAAAATGTATAGTAAAAAATTTAAAGAAATTGCAATTGATGAATATCAAGATAGCAATCTTGTTCAAGAATATATAATGAATGCTGTATCCCAAGGAAATAACGTATATATGGTAGGGGATGTTAAACAAAGTATATATAAATTTAGGCAAGCGATGCCAAAATTATTTTTAGAAAAATATAATAATTATAAATTAAAAAATGAGATTAAAGAAGATGATAATTTAAAAATTCAATTATTCAAAAACTTCAGAAGTAGAAAAAATGTATTAGACTTTACCAACTTAATTTTTCAAAATATAATGAGCAAAAAATTGGGAGATGTAGACTATACAAAAGACGAATACTTGAATCTAGGTGCAGAAGATTACAAAGAAATAAATCAAAATTTAGATACCGAAATTATGTTAATAAACTTAAAAGAAGAAATAGAAAAAAATGAATATTATGAAGATGATGAAGAAGATGATGAAAATGAAGACGGAGAGCAACAAAGGGACGAAAATGAACGATATGAAGACATTGAATTAGAGGCAAAACTTGTTGCAAAGAAAATAAAAGAGTTAATAGATAGCAAATTTCAAGTATATGATAGAAAAAAGCAAACCTTTAGAAATATAAAATATAGTGATATAGCAATTCTATTAAGAAGTACGAAAAATAAAGCTAATATATTCGAACAAGAAATAATAAATGCCGGAATGCCTGTATTTTCTGATACATCACAAGAATATTTAGACTCAATAGAAATTCAGACAATAATATCATTATTAAAAATAATAGACAATCCAATGCAAGATATTCCATTGGTCACAGTAATGAGGTCAAATATAGGAAAGTTTTCAGATGATGACTTAGTAAAAATAAGATTAAATGATAAATATGACAATTTTTATACATGTTTAATGAAAGCGCAAATAAATGTAGATGATGAATTAAAACAGAAAATACAAAAATTTTTGAACAACTTAAAAATGTGGAGAAAAGAGCAAGAATATTTAGCTTTAGATGAATTAATTTGGAAAATATATTCAGACACAGGGTATTACAATTATGTAGGTTTAATGCCAAATGGTATTTTAAGACAAGCAAATTTAAAGGCATTGTTTGAAAGAGCAAAACAGTATGAAACAGCAAGTTTTAAAGGATTATATAATTTTATAAATTTCATAGATAGACTAAAGCTTGGAAGTGGAGATTTAGGTTCTGCAAAATTAATAGGTGAAAATGACGACGTTATTAGAATTATGAGTATACATAAAAGTAAAGGACTAGAGTTTCCAGTAGTTTTTGTATCAAATGTAGGAAAACAATTCAATACGCAAAGTTTAAAGAGAGATAAAATTTTATTACATGATGAAATTGGAATAGGAATGAAATACATAAACCATAATATTCAAATTGAATATAATACAAATGCAAAAATTGCAATAAAAAACAAACTAGAAATTGAAAATATATCAGAGGAAATGAGAGTTTTATATGTTGCATTAACTAGAGCTAAAGAAAAATTAATAATTACAGGTATTTGTAAAGATTATGAAAAAGAATATTTAGAACTTAATAAAAAATCAAAGATTTATGACAAACAAAATAACAAGATAGATCCTATTTTATTAAAAAAATGCAAATCATATTTAGATTGGATTTTACTATGCAACTGCTATGAAGAAGAAGAATTCAAAAGTTTAGCAAACATAAAAATTATTGAAAAAGCCGAAATTATAAAAGATGAAAATACTCAAACAGATAATACTATGGATATAGAAAAAATATTAAATAGTAAAACACATGATAAAGAAAAACTTCAAAAAATAAAAAATGAAATAGAATATGAATATCTACATAAGCTATCTACAGTAACGCCGACAAAGACTTCTGTAAGTGAAATAAAAAGAAAATATCAGGAAAATGATGAAGGTGACAGTTTGCTAAACAGTTCTGTAAATTTAGCAAAACCTCAATTTTTAAAGCAGGAAAATGAAACAGCTTTAACTGGTGCGCAAAAAGGAACTTTAATACATATGTGCATGCAAAGACTAGATCCTAAAGTAGACTATAATGAAGAAAAAATTCAATCTATGATAGAAAATATGTATGAAAAAAATATTATAAATGAAAAAGAAAAAAAGGCTATAAATCAATATAAAATATTGCAATTTACTAAATCAGAAATATGGCAAGAAATGAAAAATGCAAAAAAAATCTATAAAGAAAAACCATTTTACCTTGAAATTAGTTTAAATGACATACAAGATTGTGATAGCGAAGATAAGGTTCTTGTGCAAGGTATTATAGATTTATATTATATAAATCAAAAAGATGAACTAGTTTTGGTCGATTATAAAACAGACTATGTGGAAGAAGGGAACGAACAAGAATTAGTTGATAAATATAAAAAACAGTTAGAACTGTATAAAATGGCATTAGAAAATTCCTTAAATAGAAAAGTAGATAGGGCATATATTTATTCTGTATGTCTAGGAAAAGAAATACCATAAATTGACATAATATTGAAAATGTTGTATAATAAAAAGTGTAAACCCAAAATTTTTTTGAAAGGAGGGGAATTCTAGTGCTTCTGGATACACAGTTTGAAAAAGACTTCCAGATAGTAAGGAACAACTATTACTACGTAGAAGGGCTATTGTACCGGGGGAAACCCTGTGTACCTGTAGCGTATGTTTACGTAGAAGCCTTCGAATTCGAAGGCAAAGTTATTGTCGTGGCAAAAGATCCAAATTGGGACTATGAGATCTTTACGTTCAAAGTGGACGGAGATCATATAGAAACAGAACGGATCTTAAAAATCAAGGCTGAAAAGATCCAAGGACCCGACAAAGGTGTGTTTCTTGCTATAGCAGATCAGCGTGGAAGCGTAAAAATAACAAAAGGACAGAACGCTGATGCGAGCATTAAGGATTATGAGTTTGAAGGTGCTACAATGTTTTACAGCACTGGATACAGGCTCATCTAAAACCCTAAACAGAGAACTTGCAATGTGGCGAAATGGTCACGTGCAAGTTCTTTGCTATTATACTTCATAAAAACCTTGAAAATATGCTAAAAATTTGTTATAATAAGATTAGGTGGTAAAAAATGGGAAAAATGAAAACATATTTTTTATATATAATTGGATTAATATTATTTGCAATATTTTCAGAATTCTTAATTGCAGTAGGTTTAAATTCGACATATAAGCAAATGGAATCAAGTGGTAATATTCCTCCTCAAGTTAACATATATCAATCAGAGGCAACAACTGTAAATGGAAGAATTAAAGGAATAATAAAAAATGAAAAAAATAAACCCATAGAAGAAAAATATCTTAAACTAGACTTTTATTCTGAACGAGATGTAAATATGGGAAGTAGTTATATTGAAATTGACAAAACAAAAGAAGAAATGCCATTTGAGTCATTTTTCAAGTTAAATAATGTAGCTTATTATAAAGCAGAATTTGTTAATGAAAAAGACTCTAATGGAGAAATAGAATTTATACCTAAAGATTTAGATAAAAAAGAAATTGTAGTTGCAACAGTACTTTCAATGTTAATATTCTGGTAAAAAAAATTATATTAAAGGGTTTTTGAGCCATTTAATATAATTTTTTTATTTTAGGGAAGTTATCATGGTATGAGATAGCTTTCCAATTTTTATTTTACAAAAATAGTCTTATTAGTAGTGTAAATAACCATACCAGGTTTTGCACCATTAGGTTTTTTTACATATTTCACTTGGCAATAGTCAACAGGAACATTAGAAGAATGTTTTGCTTTACTATGCTTTACTGCTAATTGAGCACATTTATACAAAATACTATCATCAATATTTTCACCAGTAGTCTTTAATATAACATGACTTCCATGAATATCTTTAGTGTGAAACCATAAATCAGATTTATTTGCATATTTTAAAGTCAAATAATCATTTTCTTTATTATTTCTTCCAACTAAAACTGTAAAACCATCAAAAGTATATTTTATAGGATTAAATGAAACTTCCTTATTTTTAGTTAGTTTGGACTTTTTCATTTTAGAAAATTTTTGTTTCTTACCAATGGTATCTTTAAATAACACATTTTCAGAGATTTCATCAAAAATTTGAGCAACTTCTTCTATAGATGAAGCATTTTCCAATTCATATACAATACTTTCTAAATAGTCTAATTCTTGTAGTGTTTCTTGTTTTTGAATACCAACAATTTCTAAAGTATTTTTTAATTTGTTATATTTTTTGAAAAACTTTTTCGCATTAATACTTGGTATATACTTTTTATCAAGAGGAATAGTAATTAAATTGTTGTTATCATAATAATTTTCTACAGTAACACTTTCCAAATTTTTATTTTCAATTCTATACAAATTAGCAGTAATAAGTTCTCCATAAAGTTTATATGTATCCATATTTTCACATTCTTTTAATTTAGAATTAATGTTCAAAAGTCTTGTCTTGTATTTTTTTAGCACATCTAAAATTAACTTTAAGGTTGTATCACGATATGATTTGAAATTTTCTGAAGATTCTTTATTATAATAAAAATCATCAATGAAAAAATTCAAGCTAAAAGCAAAAGAATTTGAATTTCCCTCACACAAAAAATAGTCTTTTTTTATTTTGTTATTTGCTTCAATCTCAATAATTTTAAAATAAAGATTTTCAGAAGATGTTTTCTGTACTATTGAATTTATATAGTTATATATTTTTTCTAAACTGTTATCATCTAAATTTTTAATATTCAAAGTTCTAATAATATTCTCAATAAAAATTTTAGATAATCCATTATATGTATTTGAAATTTCCTGTGATATATTTGTAATAGAAATTTCAATAGGTAAATTTGATTTAAAATCATCATAATTTTTAACATCTAAAAAATTAATTTTTGTACTTGTAGGAAATTGATATTTTGTATGCGGAAGTATATTTCTGTTAGAATTATCTTCACTTTTTATATGGCGGAGACTATCTATAATAATATTTGATTCATCTATTAAAATAATATTTCCATGTTTACCCATAAGTTCAATTACCAGTTTTTTAGAAATAATATCTTCAAATTCATCAAATCCTTCAATTTCAAGAATAACTAAGCGCTCCAAATTTGATGCAATAACATTTTTAAGTTTAAGACCTATTAAATGTTTTCTAAGTAGCATGCAAAAATTAGGAGCAACTTGTGGATTTGCTTTAGAATGAGTGGTTAAATTAATCCTGTAATTTTGAGCATCTATAGAAATATTTAAGGCATAATTTTTTCCATCTAAATAAAGACCTATAACAATTTCATTTTTGTTAGGTTGAAATATTTTATCTATTCTACTACCGGCAAGAGTTTGTAACTCATCTGCTATTACCTTTGTCGTTATTCCATCAAATGCCATAGCTGTAACCTCCTTTGTCAATATATAATAGCATATTTTATTAAGATATTCAAGATAAAAAAACAGGTCAGACATAAAATCTAGACCTGTTTGCCCTAAAGCAATTGAGATTAGTACTGGTAGAACACAAAGATGTTCTTGCCAGGATACTGCTCAATTTCTACACCTGGCTTTTCTATGGCCAGGGCGAAATTGCGGTTCCTTTCTCCAAGAATTGTGACAGGGAGATCATCTTCAATGATAGTCTGCATAATGCAGACGTATTCATTAATGTCAATCGTCTGAATATTCTCCGGAGTAAGGGCATCACCAAAAGTTCTGATAAAACTTTCGGTATTGACGGAGTGGAACATTGGAAGTCAATCCTTTCTATAGTTTTTTGCCTCACGAGGCTTACCCCTCAAATTGCCTTGAGGACGACCAAATAAAACATTTAGCCATAAATTAATTATAACATACTTATCTGAAAAAGGCAAAAAATATTGATAAAATTAATTAAAAAGTGTATAATATGTTGAGTGTGTCAACCAAACCCGGAACCAATGACACAAAATGTGTCAATCAAACCCGGAACCGATGACACAAAATGTGTCAATCAAACCCGGAACCGATGACACAAAAATTTATTGGGGGAATATTAATGAACGATAAAATAGTAATAAAAGGGGCAAAGGAACATAATCTAAAAAATATAGATATAGAAATTCCAAGAGATAAACTGGTTGTAATTACAGGGCTTTCTGGTTCTGGCAAATCTAGCTTAGCTTTTGATACACTATATGCAGAAGGGCAAAGAAGATATGTTGAAAGTCTATCTTCATATGCAAGGCAGTTTTTAGGACTAATGGAAAAGCCAAATGTTCAATCTATAGAAGGGCTTAGTCCTGCTATTTCTATAGATCAAAAAACAACATCAAAAAATCCAAGGTCAACTGTTGGAACTGTTACAGAAATATATGATTATATTCGTTTATTATATGCAAGAATTGGAGTACCATATTGTCCAAACTGTGGTACAAAAATAGAAAGACAATCAATTGATCAAATAATAGATAACATCATGGCATTAGATGAAGGAACTAAAATTCAAGTTTTAGCTCCAGTTGTAAGAGGAAGAAAAGGTGAATTTACAAAACAACTAGAGGAATATCAGAAGGAAGGATTTGTAAGAGTTAGGGTTGATGGTGAACTTTATGAACTAGGAGAAGACGAAATTCAAATAGATAGAAAAAAGAAACATGAAATAGAGTTGATTGTTGATAGGCTAGTTATAAAACCAGATATTGTAGGTAGGCTAACAGAATCCGTAGAAGTTGCCTTAAAGCATGCTGAAAATATGGTTTTAATAGATATTCAAGGTAAAAAACCTGTTTTGTATAGTTGCAATTATGCATGTCCTGATTGTGGATTTAGTTTCCCAGAATTAACACCTAGAATGTTTTCATTTAATAATCCATTTGGAGCATGTCCAACGTGTATGGGAATAGGATTTTTAATGAAAATGGATGAGGATTTAATAATTCCAGATAAAAACAAAACACTATACGATGGAGTAAAAGCTTTTGGAGCTAGTACAATGAAACGTGGAGATACCATGGCAAAAATGTATTTTGAAAGCGTAGGAAAACATTATGGAGTTGATATAAAAAATAAAAAAATAAAGGATTTGCCAAGATGTTTTTTAGAAAAAATACTTTATGGTACAGGTGATGAAGAAATAGACTTCGAGTATGAATCATATGCAGGAGTAAGAAAATTTAAAGCTCCTTTTGAAGGAGTTTTACCAACTTTAGATAGACGTCATAGTGAGACTAAATCTCAAGGAATGAGAGATTTTTATGAAATGTATATGAGCAATTCACATTGTCCTACATGTAATGGTGCAAGACTAAAAAAAGAAATATTATCAATAAAAATTGGAACTAAAAACATAAACGAATTAACAGATATGTCTATTAACAAAATGAAGGAGTATCTAAATAAATTAAAACTTACAAAGCAAAAAGCTATGATTGCAGAAATGATACTAAAAGAAATAGATGCTAGACTTCAATTTTTAATAGATGTCGGTTTGGAATATTTAACATTATCAAGAAGTGCGGGGACTTTATCTGGAGGAGAAGCACAACGTATACGTTTAGCTACTCAAATAGGCTCAGGTTTAACAGGAGTTCTTTATATATTAGATGAACCAAGCATAGGACTTCATCAAAGAGATAACGATAAATTGTTAGCTACATTAAAAAAATTAAGAGACTTAGGAAATACCTTGCTAGTAGTAGAGCATGATGAAGATACTATGTATGCAGCAGATCAAATTATAGACATTGGACCAGGAGCAGGAACACATGGTGGTTATGTCATGGCACAAGGAACAGCTAAAGAAGTAATGAAAGTTGAAGAATCTATTACTGGACAATATTTAAGTGGAAAGAAAAAAATAGAAGTTCCAAAAAATAGAAGAAAAATAGTAAAATCCAAAGCAATTGAAATAAAGGGAGCAACTGAAAATAATTTAAAAAATATAGATGTAAAATTCCCTTTAAGTGTATTTACTTGCGTAACAGGAGTATCTGGTTCAGGAAAATCAACATTAGTAAATGAAGTATTATATAAAACAGTTGCAAAAGAAATAAATGGTTCAAATGAAAAACCAGGTAAGTGTAAAGCTATAAAGGGTTTAGAGAACATAGATAAAATAATAGATATTGATCAATCTCCAATTGGAAGAACTCCACGCTCAAATCCTGCAACATATACAGGAGTATTCGATTTAATAAGAGATATATTTACACAAACAGAAGAAGCGAAGGTTCGTGGATATCAAAAAGGAAGATTCAGTTTCAATGTACCTGGAGGAAGATGTGAAAGCTGTAACGGTGATGGTGTACACAAAATAGAAATGCACTTTTTACCAGATATTTATGTACCTTGTGAAGTATGTAAAGGAAAACGCTATAATAGAGAAACTTTGGAAGTAAAATATAAAGGAAAAAATATTGCTGATGTTTTAGACATGACTGTAGAAGAAGCATTACAATTTTTTGATAAAATTCCAAAGATAAAAAATAAAATTCAAACTCTTTATGATGTTGGACTTGGCTATATAAAACTTGGACAACCTTCAACAACACTTTCAGGAGGTGAAGCTCAAAGAGTAAAACTTGCTACAGAGCTTTCTAAAAAAGCAACTGGGAAAACATTATATATATTAGATGAACCTACTACAGGTCTTCATATAGCAGATGTTCATAGATTAGTTAATATTTTACAAAGACTTGTTGATACTGGAAATACCATTATCGTTATTGAACATAATCTAGATTTAATTAAAACTTGCGATTATATAGTAGATTTAGGACCAGAAGGTGGAGATGCTGGTGGAACTGTTGTTGCAACTGGAACTCCAGAGGAAATTTGCAAAGTGCCAGAAAGTTATACAGGTCAATTCTTAAAAAAATATTTAAAATAAAAAATTGAGCCTCTAGGTATATATAACCCAGAGGCTCTTCGGATGTTTAATTGCCCTCGAAATTATCCTAACTGCTATTTTCGTTGACACTTGCATTGGTTGAAGTCTCATCAGTAGATTCTGAGTGATCGTGAGCCCATTCTTGCTGAATCTGTTTAGAGAAATTTTCAGCCCAATTGTCGCCGTATGCCTGGCTTATAACTAAGGTTGCATTGCCTGACCGATTACTTTTGGGGTAAGGTTTTTCGCCTTTTCTAGTAATTTTCTTTTTGGACATATTCATCCATCCTTTCATAAAAAATTATATAAATTATAACATATTTTATATAATAATTCAATTAAAAATTTATAAACAATTGACAAATTTCGCATAAAAATATAATATAAAGTTATCAAATAAAATATATTAAAATAAGGAGAGGTATAATGGAAGATAAAAAGAAAGAATGTAAATGCAAGGACAAATTTTTAGACGAATTATTTAAAACATATTTACCAATCAAAGATAATTTAATTCAGATGTTAAACGAAATTCAAGAACACTATGGTTATGTACCAATGGACGTTCAACAACAACTTTCAGAGTTTTTAAATATGCCAATGGCAGAAATTTATGGAGTAGTAACATTTTATTCAAGATTTTCATTAAAACCAAAAGGAAAATACAGTATATCAGTATGTTTAGGCACAGCATGCTATGTTAAAGGTGCCCAAAAAATAATGGACAGATTACAAGAAAGACTAAAAATAAATGAGGGAGAAACAACAGAAGACGGAAAATACTCAATAGAAGCACAAAGATGTGTTGGAGCATGTGGTTTAGCACCAGTGTTTACCATAAATGGAAAAGTTTACGGAAAAGCTACAGTTAAAATGTTAGACCAAGTTTTAGATGAATTAGATGCAGAAAACTAAAAATGTGTCGAAAAGTACATAAATAAGACACAAGAAAGGAATTGATAGATATGAAAACACTTGAAGAAATTCAAAAAATAAGAGAAGAAAAAAGAAAAGAACTAGATTTACGCGTAAATACAAAATCAGATACAAGGGAAAAACATATACTAGTATGTCATGGAACAGGTTGTACATCATCTGATTCACCAAAAATATTAGAAACATTTAGAAAAATTATAAAAGAAAAAAACATAGAAAATGTAAGAGTAATAAAAACAGGATGTTTTGGTTTATGTGCAAAAGGACCAATAGTAATAATAAGACCAGAAGATACATTTTATGCAATGGTAAAACCATCAGATTGTGAAGAGATTATACAAAAACACATCATTGAAGGAGAAGTAGTTACAAGATTACTTTGCAAAGACATTGATGGAAAAAAAGCTCAAAGTTTAGACGAATTAAGTTTTTATAAAAAACAAAAAAGAATTGCATTAAAAAACTGTGGTGTTATAGACCCAGAAAATATAGATGAATACATAGCATTTGACGGTTACAAGGCATTAGAAAAAGTATTAAAAGAAATGACACCAGAAGAAGTAATAGATGTAATTTCAAAATCTGGTCTAAGAGGACGTGGAGGAGCAGGTTTCCCAACAGGTAAAAAATGGGAACTTACTAAAGCAAACGAAGCAGATCAAAAATACGTTGTATGCAATGCTGACGAAGGTGACCCAGGAGCATTCATGGATAGAAGTATACTAGAAGGAGATCCTCATAGCGTACTAGAAGCAATGATGATTGCTGCATATTGTATTGGAGCAAACAAAGGATGCATTTATGTAAGAGCAGAATATCCAATAGCAGTAAAAAGATTCCAAATAGCAATTGATCAAGCAAAAGAATATGGAATAGTTGGAAAAAATATATTTAATTCTGGATTTGACTTTGATATAGAAATTCGTTTAGGTGCAGGAGCCTTCGTATGTGGAGAAGAAACAGCTTTACTAGAATCTATTGAAGGAAAACGTGGTCAACCAAGAGTAAAGCCTCCATATCCAGCAGCAGCAGGCTTATGGGGTAAACCTACATTAATTAACAATGTTGAAACTTATGCAAATGTAACAAGAATTATATTAAATGGAGCAGAGTGGTATTTATCAATTGGAACAGAAAAATCAAAAGGAACAAAAGTATTTGCTTTAGGTGGAAATGTAAATAACATAGGATTAGTAGAAGTACCTATGGGAACTACATTAAGAGAGATAGTATATGATATAGGTGGCGGAATTCCAAACAATAGAGAGTTTAAAGCAGCTCAAACTGGTGGACCATCAGGTGGATGCATACCAAAGCAATACTTAGACACACCAATAGATTATGAATCATTAAAAGAAATAGGTTCAATGATGGGATCTGGTGGAATGATTATAATGGACGATACAAAATGTATGGTTAACCTATCTAAATTCTACCTAGAATTCACTGTAAGTGAAAGTTGCGGAAAATGTACACCTTGCAGAATTGGAACAAAAAGAATGTTAGAAATACTAGAAAAACTTTGTAACGGAAAAGGTGAAGAAGCCGATATTGAGAAATTAGAAATATTAGCTCAAAATATAATAAAATCAAGTGTTTGCGGACTAGGTCAAACTGCACCAAATCCAGTAATTAGTACTCTTAAATATTTTAGAGATGAATTTATAGAACATGCAGTTGATAAAAACTGTAGAACAAAAGAGTGTAAAGCAATTTCTAAAATAGAAATTTATCCAGAAAAATGTAAGAGCTGTGGACTATGCCAAAAAGTTTGTCCTGTTAATGCAATTCAAGGAGAAGCAAGGGAAAAAAGAGCTATTAATCAAGAAAAATGTATTAAATGTGGTACTTGTCTAGCTAGTTGCCCATTTAAAGCAATAGGATAGTTGGATAATTAAAATGAAAAAAATATCAAGGAGGAAAGATAATGGAAAACAACTTAATAAATTTAACAATAGATAATCAAAAAGTAAGTGTACCACAAGGTAGTACAATATTAGAAGCTGCAAGATTTGCTGGAATAGACATACCAACATTATGCTTTCTAAAAAAAATAAATGAAGTTGGAGATTGTAGAGTTTGTCTTGTTGAAGTAGAAGGAAGAAGAGGATTTGCAACATCATGCATTCAAAAAGTCGAAGAAGGAATGGTAGTACATACAAACACACCAAGTGTATTAGAAGCAAGAAGGGTAGTATTAGACTTAATAATTTCAAACCATAAAGTAGAATGCTTAACTTGCGTAAGGTCTGGAAATTGTGAATTACAGGCATTAGCAAAACAATTCAATATGACAGACATTCAATTTGAAGGAGAAAAAGTTGAGCATGAAATTGATGATTTATCTCCATCAATTGTAAGAGATTTTGACAAATGTGTTTTATGTAGAAGATGTGTGGCAACTTGTAAAAAAGTTCAAGGTGTTGGAGCAATAGACACAATAAATAGAGGTTTTGAATCTTGTATTTCAACAGTAGAAAATAAAAGCTTAAATGATGTCAACTGTACTTTCTGTGGACAGTGTATACAAAACTGCCCAACAGGAGCACTACATGAAAAAGAAAGCATTAAAGAAGTATGGGCAAAATTAAAAGATCCAGATACATATGTTGTTGCTCAAACAGCCCCTGCGGTTAGAGCAGCTCTAGGAGAAGAATTTGGAATGCCAATAGGTACAAATGTTACAGGTAAAATGGTATCAAGTTTAAAAAGACTTGGCTTTGATAAAGTATTCGACACAAATACAGGTGCAGATTTTACAATAGTAGAAGAAGCAAATGAACTTATAGAAAGATTGCAAAATGGTGGAACTTTACCAATGATTACATCTTGTAGTCCAGGATGGGTAAAATATATTGAAATGAACTATCCAGATCAACTAGCACATCTATCAAGTTGTAAATCTCCACATGAAATGTTTGGGGCAATTATAAAAACTTATTATGCACAAAAAGAAGGAATTGATCCTAAAAATATATATGTGGTTTCTGTTATGCCATGTATTGCCAAAAAGTTCGAAAGACAAAGAACAGAAATGCAAAATGATGGAATGTTTGATGTAGACAGTGTTATTACAACTAGAGAATTAGCTAGAATGATAAAACAGGCAAATATAGACTTTACTTCATTAGAAGATTCAGAATTTGATAATCCTATGGGAGAAGCAACAGGAGCAGGAGCAATATTTGGAACAACTGGTGGTGTTATGGAAGCAGCTCTTAGAACAGCACAAGATACTTTGACAGGGGAAGACTTACAAGAAATCAACTTTGAAGAAGTTCGCGGAGGAAAAGGAATAAAAAGAGCAACTGTTAATATTGCAGGAAAAGAAATTAAAGTTGTTGCAGCTAGTGGATTAGCAAACGCACAAAAAATTATGAATGAAATAAAAGAAGGAAAAGCAGATTATCAATTTGTAGAAATTATGGCATGCCCTGGTGGATGCATAATGGGTGGAGGTCAACCAATAAAAAGTTCTAAAGAACGTATGGATGTCGACGTAAGAAAACTTAGAGCAGACTGTTTGTATTCTATAGATGAAAAAAGTACTATAAGAAAATCTCATGAAAACCCTGTCCTTAAGAAAATTTATGAAGAGTTTTTAGAAAATCCAGGAAGTCATAAAGCACATGATTTATTACATACTAAATATCAAGTTAGAGAAAAATATAAAATATAATTTTAATTTTAGGGTTGCATTTAGCAACCCTTTATTATATACTGTATCAAAAAAAGTGGAGCATAAATATGAAAGGTTTTTTTACAATTTTAATAACAAAAATAGTTACTATTATATTAAAAATATCTGGGAAAAATGGAGGCAACCTTCCAGGAAAAATTGCATACAAATTAAATAAAAACATGTTAAAATACTTTAAAATAAAATGCCCAGTAATTGCTGTAGTTGGAACAAACGGAAAAACTACGACTAATAATAGTATAAATAGCATTCTAAAAAAAGCAAATTATAACGTAATAAGCAATCTACAAGGAAACAACATGGAAACAGGAATTTTATCAATATTAACTAAAGAATCTACTTTAACAGGAAAAATAAAAGCAGATTTTATAACTTTAGAAGTTGATGAAAGCTATTTACCAGTTGTTTTTAAAAAATTAAAGTTAGACACTTTAGTTATTTTAGACTTCTTTAGAGATCAATTGGATAGAGTTGGAGAAATAGAAACATTAATATTAAAAATAAATGAATTTCTAAAAACATATAATGGCAATTTAGTTTTAAATAGTGATGACCCTAATGTTGCACGACTAGGACAAGCAAATCCAGACAATTCAAATGTATATTATTTTAGCGTGGACAAGTATAAATATGCAACAGATAAAATGAAAGAAGCAGGAGAAGGCAAATTCTGCCCATTTTGTAGTACAAGATTAGAATATGAATATTATCAATATGCGCATATAGGAAAATTTAAATGTCCAAATTGCAATTATGGAGACAATGAAATATATAAACTTATCACAGATGTAGATTTAGAAAATAAAACATTTAAAATAAAAAATGATACATTTAAAATAAACTATAACAGTATTTATAGTATTTATAACTTTGCTGCAGCAATAACAGTTGCTAGCTTATATAACATAGATATTGAATATATAAAACAAACTTTAGAAGAATTTGAATTAAACAATGGTAGACAAGAAAAACTAGTAATTAATGGTAGCGAAACTACAATTAATTTAGCTAAAAATCCAACAGGTGCAAATGTTAGCCTTAGACTAGTAAATGAAGACAATGACCCCAAAGATGTGTTATTCGTTTTAAATGATAAATCAGCAGATGGAACAGATGTATCATGGATATACGACATAGATTTTTCAAATTTAAATAATGTAAATAGAATTATAACAAGTGGAACAAGGGCATATGACATGGCAATTTGTATAAAAAATAATGGAGTTTCACCTGACAAAATAGAAGCTTATTTAAATTTGGATGACGCAGTAAAATCACTTTATAAAACTAATTGTAAAAAATATGCTATTTCTAACTATACTGCTGTTCAAGATACAAGACATGCAATAATTAATTATAAATAATTTTGTGTCAACGGTTCCGGGTTTTGTGTCAATGGTTCCGGGTTTGAATGACACATTTTGTGTCATTCAAACCCGGAACCATTGACACAAAACCCGGAACACTAACACAAAAATTTTAAAGGAGCAAGCCATGAAAGAACTAAAAATATTATATTTATATCCAGACATACTAGACTTATACGGAGATATAGGAAACATAAAAATACTAAAATACAGAATAGAGCAAAGAGGCTATAAAGCAACAGTAGATAGCTATTCCATAAATGATCCAAAACCAAATTTCAGAAGTTATGACATTATATTTGCAGGTGGAGGAGCAGATAACGAACAACAAATTTTGGCTGAAGATTTAATAAAATATAAAGACGAAATAAAGCAAGCCAAAGATGCAGGAGTATATTTCTTGTTAATTTGTGGAGCCTATCAATTATTTGGTAAATACTACAAAGGAGTAGAAGGAAATATAATTCCAGGTTTAGAAGTTTTTGATTATTATACTGAAGCAAACCCAGATAGAAATCAAAGATGCATAGGAAATATAATAATAGAATCATCTTTTGGAAATTCAAAAACAAAAATAATTGGATTTGAAAATCATGGCGGTCAAACATATGGAATAGAAACGCCTTTTGGTAAAGTATTATATGGAAATGGAAATAAATTTGGAGACGAATTCGAAGGATTTATGGAAGAAAATGTAATTGCAACTTATTTACATGGACCACTTTTATCAAAAAATCCAGAACTTACAGATTATATTATAAGATATTGCTTAAAAAGAAAATATAATGAAGAAGTTATATTAGATCCACTTAATGACGAATTAGAAAATAAATGTAGATTGCAATTATTTGAAAGATTTTTATATAATAAAAAATAGATAAAAAAAGCCTCTTAAAAGATATAAATAAGAGGCTTTTAAATGTTAATTACTATTTGCAGTTGTTATTATTTTGTCTTTCATTATTATTGTTATTATTGTTGTTATTATTATTATTGTTATTGTTATTGTTATTCTTATTTTTATTATTATTTTTTTCTGACATAAAAAACACCTCCATAATTTTTGACTTGCTTTTTTACGCATTAATATTTTGCACAAAACTTGCACAAAATATACTTGAAAATAAAAAAATAAATTGTAATTTCAAAAGAAATGATATATAATACAATAACAAAAGAAAAAACGAAACATAAAATAAAGCAAAAGGAGAGTTAAAATATCATGCAAAATAAAAAATTAGAAGAATTTAACAATTACATAAAATACAGAAAAGTGGCTGTAATCGGTTTGGGAGTAAGTAACTTGCCATTACTAGACTATTTACATGAGCAAAAAGCAATTGTTACAGTATTTGATCAAAGAAAAATAGATGAAATAAGTAAAGAAGTAATGGACAAAATTACTCAATATGCTTTTGAATTTTCACTTCGGAGAAAATTATTTAAATAAGTTAAAAGGATTCAATTTAATATTTCGTTCGCCAAGTTGCTTACCTACAGTACCACAATTAGAATTGGAAGCGCAAAGAGGAGCCATAGTTACAACAGAAATAGAAATGTTAATAGAAATGTGTCCTGCAAAAATTATAGGAGTTACAGGAAGTGATGGAAAAACAACTACAACAAGTTTAATAAATTCAATATTAAAAAAAGCAGGGTATAATACTTGGTTAGGTGGAAATATAGGAACGCCATTATTCACAAAATTGCCAGAAATGAAAGAAGATGACATCGTTGTATTAGAATTAAGTAGTTTCCAATTAATGGAAATGAAAATAAGCCCAAATATTTCAGTAATTACAAATATTACGCCAAATCACTTAAATATTCATAAAGATTATCAAGAATATATAGAATCAAAGAAAAACATATTTAAATATCAAAATGATGATGGAATACTTGTATTAAATTATGATAATGAAATAACAAGAAATTGTAGCAAAGAGGCAAATGGAAAAGTAATATTTTTTAGTAGTAAAGAGAGATTAGAAAACGGTTATATAGTTGATAATAAAATTATAAAAGAATGTAAAGATGGAGTTAGAAAATACATTTTAGACACTAAAGAAGTAAAATTAAGAGGTGCACATAATTTTGAAAATATAGCCACTGCTCTTGCTGCAACTGCCACTTTAGTTGATTCAGATATAGCAGTAGAAGCTATAAAAGAATTTGAAAGTGTAGAACATAGGTTAGAACTAGTTAGAGAAATAGATGGAGTAAAATGGTACAACGATTCAGTAAGTTCCTCTCCAACTAGAACAAATGCTGGGTTATATTCTTATGATGAAGATATTGTACTTATAGCAGGTGGATATGACAAAAACTTAGACTACACACCAATTGCAAAGCCTATTGTAGAAAAAGTAAAATGCTTAATTTTAATGGGGCAAACTTCTGGAAAAATTTTTGATGCAGTAAAAGAAGAACTAGAGGTACAAGGTAAGCAATTACCTATTTACATGTGTAATAATTTACAAGAAACTATTGATATTGCAAAAAAACAAGCCAAAGCAGGAGATGTAGTTTTATTCTCACCAGCTAGTGCAAGCTTCGATATGTTTAAAAATTTTGCAGATAGAGGAAATCAATTCAAAGAATTAGTAAATAAAATATAATTTTGTGGTTCCGGTTCCGGGTTTTTGTGTCAATGGTTCCGGGTTTGAATGACACAAAATGTGTCATTCAAACCCGGAACCATTGACACAAAACCTGGAACCGTTGACACATTTTAAGGACTCCTTGCATAATATACAAAAAATGCAAGGAGGTTAAATTATGTATAGCAATCCATACGAAGACTACATAAGAAGCATTTTAGGATATCCAAACTATAATAGTCAGCCAGACTATTTTCAAGACTACAATTGCAATACCTGCAATCTAGCAAATTCATACAATTACGACATTAAAAATGAATTTAATGAAAATAAAAATTCAGAACTTGAAGAATGTTATCCTGAAATTTATAAGATTGTATATCCCATGGTACAAAAAGCATGCCAAGATATACCAGAAACAATTACTAAAGAAAAATTAGACAATTTAGTAGATGAAATATATTCAAACCTAGAAGGAAATGATCAAATTATTCTTAATATCAATTTAAACAACAGCATAGAAAACGTAAATCATATAAATAATGATAATACAAAGGCAAAATCAACATCTCAAACACAAGTACCAAGGATGTTTAATGGAAAAAGAATAATAGAAGAACCCAAAAGAGATCCAAAATATGAACAAACTGAAAATAAAATTGAGAATAGAAATTCAGAAGAAGAACCAAGAGAAACAAGACAGTTCAATAGAAATTTAAGTGATATTATTAGAATATTACTAATTAGAGAATTATTAGGAAGACCAAATCGACCAGGAAATAGACCTCCATTTCCGCCACCAGGAAGACCACCAAGACCACCTTACAGGCCGGTAAGACCACCATACAATAGAGATTGGGAAAATGATATATACGAATATTAATATTTATTATAAAGTCTAAATAATACATATTTAGACTTTATTTTTTAAAAGTATGGACAAAATTCGATTTTTGAAATAAAATAGTACTGTAAAAATTAGAAGGAGAATATAGATGTTAGTACAACAATTAATATTTACAGTAATATCATTTGCATTATTTATATTTATTTTTTATAAAATGATAAAAAACAATGACACAACATATATTACATTCTTGGTATTGCAAGCAATAGGCATAGCATTAAACTTTATGGAAGTTTTATTTACAATCAAATTAAACATAATACTATATATAGTAATGTATCTATTTTCTATAATAATACCAATATTTGTAATAATACTAGAAAAAAATAAACTAAGTGTGTCAGAATACATAAATATATTTAAGGCAACATTTTATTTTAATTCAGGAAACAATAGAAAAGCAAAACAAGTATTAATCAATTTGTTAGGAAAAAATCCAGAATCATACAAAGGGCATAAACTATTAGCACAAATTTATGAGAGTGAAGGTGGAATGAGAAAAGCAATTGATGAATATGTACAAGCTATTGACATAAATAAAAAAGATTATGATTCATATTTTAAAGTTGCAAATCTTCTAAATAATCTAGACAAAAAGAACGAGGCAAGTCAAATGCTATCAAATTTATTAAGCAAAAAACCTGACTATAAGGAAGCCAGTATATTACTTGGGGATTTATTAATAGAACAAGAAATGTACAAAGAAGCTGCAAATGTATATCATGAAGCACTAAAATATAATGGCTTTGATTTTGACCTAAATTATAGCTTAGGAATAGTTTATACAATGTTAAACGATTTTCAAAGTGCCAAAGAGTTCTATGAAAAAGCAGCTCAAATTAACACATTAATGCATAATTGTAATTATTCTTTAGCAGAGATAGCACTTATTTACAAAGAACTAGAAGAAGCTGAAAGAAACTTCATGGAATCATTAGATGATGAAGAATTAGCACCAGACTGTTATTATGAGCTTTCAAAAATATGTCTTATAAAAGGTGAAAAGGAAAGAGCAATACAATATGCAAATATAGCAATTGAATTGAGCCCAAAGAAAATATCACAAAAAATAAAGAAGGATGCTATATTTATACCAATACTTGCAAAATTATCAATTCCATTCAATTTAGACGAAAAAGATGAAAAAGAAAGTAAATTAACACCTAAAGAAATGAAAGCTAAAGAGCATTTAGAAGAAATGTCAGAAATAACAAGACACATAGGTTATAATGACATAAAAATGTTTAACAAAAATAAAAAGTCAAATGATACAAAGAACATTGAATATGACGAAATTGAAAAAGAAAACATAAAAGAAATTCAAGATTAAAAAGTGTGTCAATGGTTCCGGGTTTGAATGACACATTTTGTGTCATTCAAACCCGGAACCATTGACACAAAACCGAAACTACACACACATAATTTTCCAATTTTTTTATATAATATAAAAGAAGAGTTTATATAAAGAAAGAGGGATTTTATGAATAAAGGTTTTGCTATAATTGGTGGAGATTTACGATTAGTAAACTTAGCAAATATGCTTGCAAATGACAAAAACAATGTATATATTTATGGGCTGGAAAAGGCAGAAGAAATAAAAAAATCAGATAATTTAATTCCATGCAAAAGTTCAGAAGAAGCAATAAAAAATGCTGATTATATACTTAGCTCGATACCATTTTCAAAAAATGGTAAAGAAGTATATGCGCCATTTAGTAAAAACATTATAAGTATAGAATATTTAGCTAATTATGTAGGAAACAAGACATTTCTTGCAGGAAGTATACCAGAGCATTTTACACAGTTAATAAGTAATAAAAATGTTAAAACAATAGATTTAATGAATGAAGAAGATTTAACAATATTAAATACCATTGCTACAGCAGAAGGTGCAATAAGCGAAGCTATTTTAAACACAAGCAAAAACATACAAGGAAGCAATGTTTTAATTTTAGGATTTGGAAGAGTTGCCAAAGTTTTAGCAAAGAAATTTGTTGGATTAGATGCAAACGTAACATGTGCAGCAAGAAAAGAAAAAGACTTTGCATGGATGGAGACTTTAGGTTATAATAATACAAACATAAATGAATTAGGAGCAAATTTACAAAATTATGACATAATAGTAAATACAGTGCCTCATTTAATTCTTGATGAAGAAAAACTTAAATATGTAAAAAAAGATTGTTTACTTTTAGATTTAGCATCAAAGCCAGGAGGTATAGATGAAGACTATTGCAAAAGACAAGGCTTAAAATTTATATGGGCTTTGGCATTACCAGGTAAAGTAGCACCAGTTACATCAGCAAAATATATTAAAAACACAATATATAATATTTTAAGGGAAGGAGACGATAATTAGCTAAAAAGCTAATTATCTACTATAAAAATGAAAGTAATACACGCATTAATTTTAGGAATTATACAAGGGTTAACAGAACTTTTGCCAATATCAAGTTCAGCACATTTAAACCTTTTTCCATGGATATTTGGATGGGAGGAAATAAGTGCATCATTTGATGTAGCTTTACATATTGGTACATTGCTTGCAATTGTTTTATTTTTCTACAAAGATTGGATAAAATTAATTAAAGGCGGATATGAGCAAGTAAAATATAAGAAAAAGACAACCGAAGGAAGAATTTTTTTGTATATAGTTTTTGCTACCATACCAACAGGAATAGCATGTTTAATATTTGATAAAATATCAGAAAAAATTATAGAAATGCTAACAAATGCATTCCATGTAGAAGCAATTACAGTTGAAATGGCATTAATTGCAATTGCATTAATTGTAATGGGAATTGTGTTATACATAGTAGATAAAAAGTCAAAAGCTAAAACAGATTACAAAAATATAACTTTTAAACAATCTTTTTGGGTTGCAATATCACAGGCAATTGCAGCAGCATTTCCAGGGGTTTCAAGGTCAGGTATAACAATGACTGTTGGAAGAGGTATGGGAATAAAAAGAGAGGCAATTGCTAAATTTTCATTTTTATTATCAACTCCAGTAGTGGCAGCAGCAGCACTTGTAAAAATGAAAGACTTTGTTTTTGGAATTCCTTTTATTGTAGGAGTATTAGCAAGTTTTATAGTTGGATTATTTGTAATTAAGTTTTTACTTCAATATTTACAAAAGGGAAGCTTCAAGATTTTTGCTATTTATAGAGTGGTTCTTGGAGTAATTGTTTTTGCAATATTATTTGCTAGAATGTAAAAAATATATAAAAGAGCGGAGATTTTTATTCTTCGCTCTTTTTAAGTAAAACAGAATTAATTGAAGTCACACAGAATTAATTGGTTTAAATAGTTTAAACAGGTTTTTTCTCTGGATTTTTCAAATTTGAATTATCACACATTTTTTCATATTCTTTACATTTAATCTTATAATCCATCTGCATACATAAATATCTATAATAAGCATACGCTTGTTCATATTGAACTATAGGATTAAACATAGGATCTTTATACATATCATTATAATCTACACCTTGATTAGTTGAAAAATCCATATAAGGTGGGAATCCATTAAAATCTTTTTCCATAAAAATCAATCCTTTCTAATTTCTATATTATTCTATAATATAAAAAATATTACGAGTAAATGAATTTTTAATAAAATAATAAAAAAGCGCAGGATGTTTTGCACCCTGCACTCTTTCAAATCGAAGATGTTATTCAGTCAAGCTCAAGCTTTTCCATATAATCCATAAGTAATTTGGCCATAATCAAAGAGACTTCTGAAAGACTTCCTGTACTAAGAAAATCCTCTTTGAACATCGATTTTATTGCACCTTCGATTTCATAACGTGACGATCCATAAAAGCTATAACTCACCGTTAACATTCCTGTCACGTTAAGTGGCCTAATAGTTTTTACAAAAGCCTCATAAGCCTTTTCTACGTCACAATTTAACTCTGACAACTCACACACCGTCAGAAATATATAGCCGGATAAATCATCCAACCACTGTTCCACATAATCCGGGAATCCATCTGTCCGCCAACACGGGCATATGGTAAACGAACAACGGATCATGTCTGTGGGAAACAAATTAGTTTCCAGTCTAACGTAATCTCGATAGATTAACATTAAAAAAACCACCTTTCTGCTACTAAAAACTTATTGGTTGATTGGCTTACCATAATATTCTAACATAAAAAAACAACTAATGCAAGTCAAAATTAATAAAAGGGAAAACATTCATAAAAATGTATGTATAAAAAGCAGATAAACAACCATGCAATAACTTTCCTATAATGTAAGGTTTTGCAGATAAATCTGTTTTAGAAATAATACTTAAAACTTGAAGTAAAACAGAAATACCGCCAAATCCAAGTAAAAAGGCAGTAAAAACAATATTTATAGAAATACTTTTTACATGCACAGAAGAAATCAAATTAATACCATTAGTTATTTCAAATAATCCGGTAAACAAGCCATTAATAAAAGATGTATCAATATTTAACATTTTAAAAAAAGGAGATAATATCAACACTACAACTTTAGTAATTCCACTAGCGTTTAAAATAGAAATAACAGCAGAAAAAACAACAATAAAACCACCAATCATTAAAATTGTAGATATGCTACTTGTTATACTTTCGCTAATTACCTCACCCAAATTATTTATACTAACATTTTTATTTTTATTATCATCAAAAGAAGTTGTAACATTAGTTAAATAAGTCTTTTTCTTATATTTCCAAAATCTAAAAATCATTCCAACGCAAATACTAGCCAGTAAATGTGTAACAAAAAGTAAAATACCAATAGTAGAATTACCAAACATACTTATACCAACAGTTCCAATAATAAATAATGGACCAGAATTATTAGTAAAGCTTAAAAGTCTTTCACATTCCTCTTTAGAGCATATATTATTTTTTCTAAAATTTGTAGCAATTTTAGCACCAACTGGATATCCAGAAATTAATCCCATAACAAAAGCAAAAGCACCTTGACCGACTTACATTAAACAAAGGCTTCATAATTGAATTTAGCATATATCCAATTTGATTTACAATGTTTGTATGCATAAGCATTTCTGTTGCAATAAAAAAAGGGAGAAGGGATGGTATTACACTGTTAGCAAATAAGGCTAAACCATTTTTTACCGCAGGTAGATTTGTTTTAGAAAAAATTAATAAACAAAAAGTGAACATTAAAAATATCAAAGGAATAAGATTTCTTTTTAGCTTTAGTACATAAATGTTTGTTTTTTGCATAATTAACCTCCTTGTTTTATAACTTTTATTAATATATTTATTGCAAAAATTATAAATAAATGATATTTAACGCAAAAAACTAATATGCATTTTTGGGAATTATAATGCAAAACTCCTATATGTTTTTGTGAAAAATGTCAAAAAACTCCTATGTGTTTTTGTGAAAATATATTGACAAATATGCTCATATATTATAAATTTATTAGAATATGAAGATATTATTGTAGAAATATTTTATAGAAAAATTTCAAATTAAGATAAAATCGAACTGCTAAAAATAATAATATAAAATATATTCCACTATATGCAACATTTCTAATTAAATAACAATCAATATTTATTGCAAAAATAATAAATAAATGATAAAATAAGTATCAAAAAGGAGAGATGAAAATATGTCAATATTAGTACCAGGAGGAGCTGGCTACATTGGAAGCCACACAGTAATTGAATTATTAAATAAAGGAAAAGAAGTTGTAATAATAGACAACTTTTCAAACAGTAAACCAGAAGTATTAGAAAAAATAAAACAAATAACAGGAAAAGACTTTAAATTTTATGAAATGGATTACCAAGACAGAGAAAAACTAGAAAAAGTATTTCAAGAAAACAAAATAGAAGCAGTAATGAACTTTGCAGGATACAAAGCAGTAGGAGAATCTGTAAAAAAACCAATAGAATACTACATGAATAACATTTCAGGATGCCTTGTAGTATTAGATGTAATGAAAAAGTACAATGTAAAAAAATTCATATTTAGTTCATCAGCAACAGTATATGGAGACCCAGAAACAATTCCAATAACAGAAGATTGCAAAACAGGAGGAACAACCAACCCATATGGAACTACAAAATTATTCATTGAACAAATATTAAAAGATGCATATAAAGCAGACAACACATGGGATATATGCATTTTAAGATATTTCAATCCAGTAGGAGCACATGAAAGCGGACTAATTGGAGAAGAACCACAAGGTATACCAAATAACCTAATGCCATATATTGTTAGAGTAGCAAATGGAACATTAGAGCAATTATCTGTATTTGGAAACGACTACGACACACCAGATGGAACAGGAGTTAGAGACTATATTCATGTTGTAGACCTAGCTAAAGGACACATATCAGCTTTAGAAAAATTAGAAAAAGAAGGACATGGACTATTTATATATAACTTAGGAACTGGTACAGGATACAGCGTTTTAGATATGGTAAAAGCTTTTGAAAAGGCAACAGGTAAAAAAGTAAATTACAAAATTGCACCAAGAAGAGCAGGAGACATTGCAACTTGCTATGCAGATCCAAAAAAGGCCAAAGAAGAACTAGGATGGTATGCTGAAAAAACTTTAGACGATATGTGCAAAGACTCTTGGAGATATATAGAAAATACTAAATAAGGGGTTTATATGGAAGAGAAATTACAAACTATAAAAAAAATAATATTAGAAAAAATAGATTGTGAAGCAATTGTTCTATTTGGGAGTTATGCAAGAGGGACACAAAACAATGAAAGTGATATTGACATTGCAATAAAGCCAAAAAAGGCGGTTAGCAAAAAAGAATTATTCTATTTATCTCAAATTATTGAAGATGCAATAAAAACAGATATAGACCTTGTAGACTTGCAAAACATAGGGGATGGATTTAGATATGAAATTCTTATAAGTGGTAAAAACATATATTGTGAAGATGAATTTAAATTTGATTTATATAAATTAGATATGTATAGAGAATATTTAGATTTAAACGAGAGTAGGAAAGATATTATAGAGAAAATAAAACGAGGAGAATATTAATGATTAAAATACTAAATAAAAAGTAGAAAGGAGAGTATAATATATTTAATCCATTAAATATATCGTACAAGAAAAAATGATAAATTTTAAAGAAGAAATTGCAAAAAAAATATCAAAAGCAACAAATATAGACCAAGAAGAAATAGAAAAATACATAGAAATACCTAAAGATACAAAAAATGGGGATTATTCATTCCCATGTTTTAATCTTGCAAAAACCTTAAAAAAACCACCAGTAATAATAGCGCAAGAAATAGCAGAAAAAATAGAAGTAAATAATTCATCAATAGAAAACATAAATTGTGTAGGTGGATACCTAAACTTCTACATAAATCAAAACAACTTTTCTAAAGAAGTATTAAAAAAAATATCAGAGCAAGAAACATTTGGTAAATCTAATATAGGAGAAGGAAAAACAATACTTATAGACTACTCTGCACCAAACATTGCAAAACCATTCCACATAGGGCATTTAAAAACAACAGTAATTGGAGGAGCATTATACAATATATACAAGCATTTAGGGTACAATGTTATAGGAATAAACTATCTAGGAGATTATGGAACACAGTTTGGTAAGTTAATAGAAGGATATAAAAGATGGGGAAACGAATATGATTTAACTCAAGAACCTATTGATAAATTAGCAGAAATCTATAAAAGGATAAACGATTTAGCAAGTGAAGATGAGGAAGTTCTAAACGCATGTAGGGAAAACTTTAGACTACTTGAAAATGGAGATGAATACTGTACTAAACTTTGGAAAGAATTTAAAGATTTATCTTTAACAGAATTTCAAAAAATATATGATTTACTAGGAAGCCATTTTGATTCATGGAATGGAGAAGCCTTTTATGCAGATAAAACAGATGAAGTAATAGAAATACTAGAAAAAACAGGCAAACTTATAGAATCAGAAGGAGCAAGAATAGTAGACTTAAGTGAGCAAGGAATTAGTACACCATGTATTGTTTGCAAATCTAATGGTTCTACAATATATGCAACAAGAGATTTAGCAGCAATACTTTATAGAGCTAGAACATATAATTATGATAAAAGTTTATATGTAACATCATATGAACAAAATCTACATTTTAAACAAATATTTGAAGTAGCAAAATTACTTGGATTAGACGAAAAATATACTAAAGGTTTAGAACATGTATCATATGGTATGGTTAGACTTCCTTCTGGAAAAATGTCTACAAGAAAAGGCAATTTTGTAAAAATAAAAGACTTATTAAATGATACAATCGAGGAAGCTAAGAAAATTATAGAAGAAAAAAATCCAGATTTAGAAGATAAAGATGAAGTAGCTAAAAGAGTTGGAGTTGGTGCTGTAATATTTAATAATTTAGCAACAAGTAGAGTAAAAGACGAAATATTTGATATTACGCAAATGCTAAATTTTCAAGGAGAAACAGGACCATACATTCAATATACATATGTTAGAACAAATAGTATTCTATCAAAAATAGAAAAAGTACCAGAATTTGATGAATCATATGTAGAAAAATTAGACGATAACTATTCTAAAAATATTATAAAATTATTATACAATTTTGAAGATACATTAATTCAAGTAACATTAAAAGAAGAACCATCTATTTTAGCAAAATATTTAATAGATTTGGCAAAAGCATTTAGCGTATTTTACAATGAAAACAAAATTATTGGAGACAACGCAGAAATTCAAAATGCAAGAGTTTATTTAACCTATTGTGTTAATAAAACTTTGAAGCAAGGAGCTGAACTTTTGGGTATGCAAATGCCAGACAAAATGTAGTTATTAAACAATTATCAACCATTGAAAAAGAGGAGAAATTTTTAAATGAAAATAAATATATTACGAGGCATTTTAATAATATTGCTCTTTGGAACTTTCTTTTTAATTTTTGGCTTTTCTAACCAAAATGCCACAGAATCTAGTGGAATAAGCGAAAAAGTTTCTGAAAGTATAGTAAATATATTTAATAGCAACGAAAGTAATGAGACCAAGATGCAACTTATAAGTAACATTGAACCAATAATAAGAAAAATAGCACATTTTTCTATTTATACAGTAGTGGGAATTTTACTTATGGCTCTGGCTAGTACATATAATTTTGATTTAAAAAGTAGAATTTATGGATGTTTACTTATAGGATTTATTTATGCATGTTCTGATGAAATTCATCAGTTGTTTGTAGATGGAAGAAGTGGAGAATTTAGAGATGTTTTAATAGATACTTGTGGAGTATTAACCGGTATATGTATTTGCCTTGGTATTTTGAAATTATTTTATAAAATAATTAAAAAAAGTGATAAATATAGTATTATAGGAGGAGCAAATGAAGGAAGAGGAAGAGAAAAGGAAAGAAAAGAAAGAAAAAAAGAAAGAGAAGAAGGAGAAAAAAGAGAAGAAAGGATCTAAGGCTTTTATAATTATTGTAATAATTTTATTATTGATATTGTTTTCTATTATAGGAGTTACAGTATGGTATGTATGGGATAAATTAGAAAATGTAAATAAAAGTCATCAAGTATCAGTTTTAAATAATATAGAGACGGAATGTGTTTGGAAGATGTAAAAAAAATTATAGCTTTGGGTAAAAGCTATAATTTTTTTGACGAAAAATGTGTCTTTGGGGTTGCATAGTAACATTATTTATGTTAAAATAAATTGAATGTAAAAATAAAATGTGTTAGAGGTGAACATTAGTGAAAATTAGAGAGAGAGAATTTACATACATACCTACTAATGTGGATATTACATATATATCAACTGAAGACAATAAATATATAGTTCCTCTAGAGAAATCAAAACATATTAAAAATTTAGAGGTACATAAAATAAAAAAATGGATATATCTATTTTTAAAAAGATTTTTTGATATCGTTTTATCATTAATAGGTATTGTATTTGTTTGCATATTAGCTATTTTTATTAAAATTTCATATATTGTAACAGGGGACTTTGATTCAATTATTTTTAAACAATTAAGAACTGGAAAAAATGGAAAAAATTTTAAACTATATAAATTCAGAAGTATGACTATAAAAAATGATGTTATGGATAATACAACGGAAGATCAATTTACAAAAGTTGGTAAAATAATAAGAAAATTTAGTCTTGATGAATTGTTGCAAATTGTTAATATTCTTAAAGGAGATATGAGTTTTATAGGACCTAGACCATGGATTCCTGAATACTACGAAAATATGAATACTGAACAAAGACATAGATGCGATATGAGACCTGGAATAAGTGGATATGCTCAAGTAAAAGGAAGAAATACTATTTCGATTTTTGATAAAATTAATTATGATTTAGAGTACATAAATAAAGCATCTTTATTTATGGATTTAAAGATAATTGTTTTGACAATTGCAACTATTTTTGGTCATAAAGGTGTTGATGCTGGTAAAGGTACAATACATGAAGAAATAAAGGAATTGAAGAAACAGGATGCTATAATGCAATAATATAAAAGAAATTTTTATAATATAAAAAATAACACTACTATAGTTTTTAAATCATAAAAATTTTATAAAAATATAAAAATTTTTTATAAAAAACTATTGCATATAAAAAATTTAAATGTTATAATAAATTGAATTTAAACAAAGGGAGGAATTTAAAAATGAAAAAAACATTATTAGCAACACTAATATTCGTTATCGTAGCTTTATTTGCTACAACAATGGTAAATGCAACAACAGGAGCTGAATTACCAGATTTAATATACAAAAAGGGTGCAAAATATGGAGTAACAGAAAGTGAAAGAGTTAAAATGCAAAGATATATTGACAAATACCCTGTAACAGATGAACAAGCAGATCAAGTAATGGCAAAAGTTGATGCAGTAGTAAAAATATTTGAAAAAGCTGGAGTAACAGATGCAAAAGATTTATCTGAAGCAGACTTAAAGAAAGTTCAACAATTAGGTACAGAAGCTGCAGCAATATTAGACGTAAAAGTTGTATGGAATGGAGCAGTAGCAACAATTATGCATGATGGAGTTACAGAAGAAGTATTAGATTTCAGTGATGAAATGCCAAACACAGGTAACGAAATAAATGGAGCTTTAGTTGTTTCTTCAATCGCAGTAGTAGCCCTAACTGCAGGATTATTATTAAGAAAGAAATTTGCTAATGCCTAAAATTATAGGAAAAACAATAAAAGCAACTATTATCAGCATAATAGTTGCTTTATTTATTACTGGCGGAATTCTATTATGCATAAAACTATTTGCAGGGGCACAAATAGAAAATGCAATATTATTAGCTGATACAGTATCTATAGATTCTAGTAAGAAAAAAGAAGTTAAAGAAACAACAATAGATAAAGAAAAAAAATTAATACAAAATTACCCACAATATGGAACAAAATATGCCACAATAGAAATTCCTAAAATTGATGTCAATTTACCAGTTTATTTTGGAGATACATTAGAAATTTTAAAAAAGGGAGTTGGTCATGATAGTGGAAGTTATTTCCCAGGAGAAGGTGGCTCTATAATATATATGGGGCATAATAGCAAAAATGTATTTAGAAGATTTTCAGAATTACAAATTGGAAATGAAATAATAGTAAAAACAACCTATGGAAAATATAAATATAAAATATATGATATGAAACTTATAAAAGAGACAGAAGGGGATAAATTACCAATCCAAAAAGATGAAGAAATATTAATGGTATATACATGTTATCCATTTGTAAATATAGGGCATGCAACACAAAGGTATGTGGTATTTGCAAAATTAGAAGAATAAAAGGAGAAAAAACGTGAGTAAAGTAAAAACAATTTTAAGATACATATTAACTATTATTTTAACATTAGCAATTATAGTATTAGTTTTAGTAAATATAGCAACATCAACTTTATTAAATAAAAATTTCGTATTAGGAAAATTAGATGAAACAGCCTATTATGTAAAAATATATGGACAAATAAAAGAAAACTTTAAAAACTACATACAACAATCAGGTTTAGAAGAAGAAGTTTTAAATGATATTATAACACAAGAACAAGTAGAGAAAGATACACAAAACATAATTACAAATTTATATCATGATATAAATGAAGAAGTATCAACAGAAGAAATAAAGAATAAGTTGTCTGCTAATATAAAAAAGCAAACCAAAGGAATGCTTATAACATCAGAACAACAAAAATCCATAGATAGGTTTATTGATGACATTTGTAATGAATATAGAATAGGAATAGCACATTTTGGATTTGAAAAATCAATTTACAGCGTGTATGAAAAAGTTAACAATGTTGTAAATTTAGCAAATAAAGCATCTTTAATAATCATTGGTATATCATTATTAGCTTTAATTATAGTTAGTACACATAGACTATATAAATTTTTTGCATTTTTAGGAATTGCTCTATTTTCATCAGGGCTATTTTTTACAATAGTCAATGTATATATAAATAGCAAAGTAAACATTCAAACTATTACCATATTGAATGATGCTTTCTCTTTTACATTAAGAGAAATTTTGCAGTCAATATTAGATAATGTACAAAATTATGGAATTTATTTAATAATACCGGGAATAGTTTTAATTATTATACCAAATCTATTACACAATATAACTAAATATAATCAAAAAAATAAAACAAATTTTGACAAAAAACTTGAAAATTCTAATGATTAAATATATACTATAAAAAGTTTAAAAAATGCCAAGGAGGAAAAATGGAAGAGTTAGATTTAAAAGAAATTTTTAATTTATTTTGGAAAAATAAAGTCCAAATAATATTAATAGTAGCCATTTTTATGGTTATAGGAGTAATTTATACATTTGGTTTCGTATCACCAGTATATACATCATCTACAACACTAGTATTAGCAAGAATAGAAGATCAAAAATCAAAGTCATCAGAAACAACATTAACAACATCTGATATAACAATAAATTCTCAACTTGTTTCTACATATAGTGAATTAGTAAAAAGTAAAAAAGTTTTAAGAAAAGTTATATCAAATTTGGGTATAAAAATAGATGAAGAAAAATTAAGAAATAATGTAGAAGTAAGTTCCGTTAAAGATACAGAAATGATTAAAATTACAGTTACAGATGATGACCCGGCTGTAGCTGCAAAGGTTGCAAACGAAATAGCAAAAGTATTTATAAGTAATGTAGAAGAAATATATAAATTAAATAATGTTCATATTGTAGATGAAGCAGAGGTATCATCTACACCATCAAATATTAGCCATATTAGAGATGTTATAATATTTACATTAATTGGAATAGTAGTTTCAGTAGTTTATGTATTATTATTAAATATGCTAGATACAACTATAAAATCTGCAGAAGATGTAGAAAACTTGTTAGGAATACCAGTTTTAGCATCTATACCAATATATGATTTCGAAGGAAAAAATGAAAGGGGAGGTAAAAGAAGAAAATGAGAAAGGAACTATTAACATATAAAGATCCAAAATCTCCAGTTTCAGAAGTTTTTAGAACATTAAGAACAAATATACAATTTATGAACACAAATAAAAAATTAAAAACCTTATTAGTAACTTCAACATTCCCGGGAGAAGGGAAAAGTTGGACTGCATCAAATTTGGCAGTAACTTTCGCACAAGCAGGAAAAAGAGTAATTCTTGTTGATGCAGACATGAGAAAAGGAAGGCAATATAATATATTTGGTGTATTACCAAAACCGGGACTTTCAAATTATCTTTCAAATATGGATGCAGAAAATAATGAGACAACAGATATAAACATTGCACAATATATACAAGAAACAGATGTAGAAAATTTGCACATTTTGGTAGCTGGAAATGTTCCACCTAATCCATCAGAATTATTAGTTTCATCTGAAATGAGACATTTATTAAATGAATTAAAGGAGATGTGTGATTTAGTAATTATTGATGGTACACCATGTGACTTAGTAACAGATTCAATTATATTATCTAGAATAGTAGATTCTACTATAATTGTTACAGCTCAAAAAGAAACTAAAAAAGATAGTTTAACAAGAATAGTAAAAAATATTAAAAATGTTGGCGGAAAGATTGCAGGAGTAGTAGTTAATAAAGTTGATGTATCTGCAAAGAAGTTTAATCAATCATATTACTATGGATCAATTTCCGGGAATAGTATGACTACACATTCAAAAAATAGAAGAAAAGTAGATAATATTGTTACAAATTTATCACAATTTACTCAAGATGAAGAAGATGAATTATTAAATAGTGAAGAAAAGTATTTTGAGAATGATACAGAAAAAGACAATGAAATTTTAGAAGAAATTAAAAACATTATAAATGAGGATAATTCAGAAAAAATTTATCAAGAAAGTCAAGAAACTGTTCAAGTAATAAGTGAAAATGTAGAAGAACCAGAAAGAGAAATTGTTCAAGTGTCAGATGAACAAGCACAAAACCCACAAGAAGTAAATTGGCAAGAACAAAATTTACAAGAAATAAATGAGCAAGAAATAAATGCTCAAGAACAAAATCAACAAGAAGTAAATGAGCAAGAAATAAATCAGCAAGAAATAAATCAACAAGAAGCAAATGAGCAAGAGATAAATTCACAAGAACAAGAAATAAATCAAGCAGAGATGATAGAAAGAGCAGAATCTGCTAAAAATATATCAGAAGAAAAAGCACAAGAAATAATAAATATAGTAAATTCATATATAAAATCTGAAAAAAACAAGCAAAAGAGAGGAAGTACTGAAAAATGATAGATTTTCATACACATATATTACCAAACATAGATGATGGTTCAAGAAGTATAGAAGAAACATTTAATCTAATAGAAGAAGCAAGAAAAGCAGGGTTTGATCAAATTGTGCTAACTCCACATTATATGGAAGGCTATTATGAAACAGATGTTGCAGAAAGAGAAGTATGGCTAGACGCAATATCAAAAAACTTATTTATTAAAAACTTTGATGGTAAATTATATCTTGGAAACGAGATTTATATGTCTGATCATATTATAAATTTATTAGAAAATGCAAAAGCTTCAACAATTAATAACACAAGTTATGTATTGTTTGAATTACCACTTAATGCAGAACCATTAAATCTATATGATGTAATCTATCAAATGTTACAATATAAAATAGTTCCAGTTTTAGCTCATCCGGAAAGATATTCTTTTATGCAAAAAGAACCTGAACTTATATATGATTTAGTTCAAAAGGGAGTTTTACTACAATCAAATTATGGAAGCATAATAGGACAATATGGAAATAAGGCTAAAAGTTTGGTTAAGAAAATGTTTGAAAATAATTTAGTACATTTTTTAGGGTCTGATGTACATAGGCAAGGCACAATATATACAAAAATTCCAGAATGTTTAATGGAAATTAAAAATATAATAGGAGAAGAATATTTAGATGAATTAACAACAAAAAATCCAGCCTTAGCATTGGCTAACAAAAGGATAGACATAAGAACACCTTCTAAAATAGAATTTGGAATTAAAGATAAAGTGCTTATGAATATTAATTTTTTTGGAAAGAAGGAATAAAATAATGCGTAAATATTTTGGGACAGATGGAATAAGAAGAATAGCAAATACAGAATTATCTCCATCTTTAGTTTATAAAGTAGCAAAAGCAGGAGCATATGTTTTATCAAAACATACTGAAGGTACTCCTACAATATTAATAGGTAGAGATACAAGAATATCAGGTACTTTAATTGAAAGTGCCATGGTTGCAGGATTTTTAAGTTATGGTGCAAATGTTAAACTACTTGGAGTTATACCAACACCAGGTGTTGCATATCTAACAAGAAAATTAAAAGCAGATGCAAGTGTTGTTATATCTGCTTCACATAATACTTTTGAATTTAATGGAATAAAATATTTTAGTAACAAAGGTATGAAAATTCCAGACGAATTAGAAGAAGAAATAGAAGAAGTAATGGAATCTGGCAAGTTAGACGAACTTACAGCTGTTAATGAAAAAATTGGTGTATCAGAATATGCATTGGATTTAATAGATGAATATGTATATTTCTTTAGAAAAAACTTTGATGATGTTATAGGTAATGTTTTAAAAGATGATTTTACTGTAGCTTTAGATACAGCTAATGGTGCTACATATAAGGTAGCTGAAAAAGTTTTTAAAGCTTTAGGAATAAACTACAAAATAATTAATAATAATCCAGACGGAATAAATATTAACCATAATTGTGGATCAACACATTTAGAAGGACTTAAAAAATTTGTAGTAGAAAACGAAATGAGCTTAGGAGTTGCTTTTGATGGAGACGGAGATAGATGTTTAGCAGTAGATGAGAATGGTAATGAAATCGATGGAGACATGATAATGGCAATAATCGCTCATTCTCTAAAAAAACAAGGAAAATTAAACAAAGATACAATAGTTGCTACTGTTATGAGTAATTTAGGATTAAACAAATATACACAAAACAATAACCTAAATCTAGTTCAGACAAAAGTAGGAGATAGATATGTATTAGAAGAAATGTTAAAAAATGGTTACAATTTGGGTGGAGAGCAATCTGGTCATGTTATATTGTTAGATTATAACCCTACAGGTGATGGAATTTTAACTTCTTTAATGCTAATCAAAGCAATATTGGAAGAAGGTAAAAAGGCATCTCAAATGGCATCAATAATAAAACTATATCCTCAAGTACTTGTTAATGCAAAAGTTAATTCAGATAAAAAGTATGATTTTAAGGAAGATCCAGAAATAAAATCTGCAATAGAAAAACTAGAAAATGAATTTGCTGGCAATGGAAGAGTTCTTATAAGACCTTCTGGAACAGAACCTTTGGTAAGAGTTATGATTGAGGGAGAAAATCAAGCATATATTCAAGAAAAGGCTGAGGAAGTGGCAAAAATAATAGAAGAAAAATTGAAGTAAAAATATTTTGTGTCATTGGTTTCAAGGTTTGGTTGTGTCATTGGTTCCGGGTTTGATTGACACATTTTTCAAAGAAAAAGTGTGTCAATCAAACCCGGAACCAATGACACAACCAAACCTTGAAACCAATGACACATTGACATATGTAATGCAATTGTAATATAAAAGTAATATAATTTTAATTGATAATTAATAAAAAAAATGATAGCATATATAATATAAAACGAAAGAAAAATAGGAGGAATAACTATGTTTATTTTTGATATTTCTAATCCATTAACATTAGTATTAATGGTTGCAGCAACAGTATTATTAATATTTTTAGCACAAGAGGTTAAAAAAAGTGCAGTAGCAGGAATACTTTTAATGGCTTATTTAGGGGTATTAATATTCCATGTAGCTGAATTAACAACACTATCTGAAGAATTTAGATATTTATCAGAAACTTTATCTAGATGTGTAGCAATTGATTTTGTATTTATTTTAATATCATTTTTCTCATACTTATGGGTGGATGATATTGAAGCAAGAGCAAACAATAAAAAGAGTTTAGATAACAGTTTAGATTGGTTCTGGAAAAAAATTTAATTAAAATTAATAATTAATTAGATAGTACAAGAAAAAATCATGACCATAAAATCATGATTTTTTTTATTATATAAATAAAACAAAGAACAATTTTATATATAAAATTGTTCAGAACAGAGATAGCGTACTAGGTATTTTCAATACTATATTTATCAATAAAGCGCTATATAAGTTTGATAAATCTAAAAAATTTGACAAAAAAATAATTAATATATATTGCTATCTTTGCTATTCTATGTTAAAATAAAATCGTTGTGATAGGTATTTCCTACTAATTAAATACATTAAAGTACCTATGCTATTTAAGTAAGAAAGAAGAGGACTTATGCAATGAATGAAATAAAACGAGATGAAAAGTTTTCTGTTTTAATGAGTGTATATAAGAAAGAAAATCCAGAATTTTTAGAGGAAGCTTTAAATAGCGTTTTTAACCAAACACTAAAACCTGATGAGGTAGTGTTAGTTGTTGAAGGGAAGCTACCTAAGGAATTAGAGAATATTTTAAATAAGTTAAAAAATAAACATGATTGCATAAAAACTTACTATATTGACGATGGTAAGGGCTTAGGAGCATCATTGAATTATGGTTTAACTAAATGCAAGTATAATTATGTAATGCGTGCTGATACTGATGATATATGTGTTAATAATAGATTTGAAGTACAAATGGATTTTATGTTGAATCACCCTGAAATAGATGTTCTTGGTTCTTCTATTTATGAATTTAAAGAAAATATAGATGAAAAAGATGTCAGATTAAAAAAAATGCCAACTGGTGATGATATTTATATATATGCTAAGAAAAGAAATCCATTAAATCATATGACAATTTGTATGAAAAGGGATTCAATTTTAAAAGTTGGAAATTATAGTACCCAAAAAATGCTCGAAGATTATGAGTTATGGATAAGGATGATTAATAATGGTATGAAACTAGAAAATATAAATATTCCTCTTGTATATGCAAGAATTGGAAATGGCTTTGAAAAAAGAAGGGGTAATAAAAAACAAATTGCATTGTGGAAAAAAATGCAAAAATACATGTATCAAAATAAAATGATTAGTTTAACTCGATACTACGCAAATATTATAAACATGTATTTGATGGTATATACTCCAAATTCTGCTAGAAAATTTGCTTATAAATATATTTTAAGAAAATAATAAGGAGGTGAATTTATAATGATTATAACAAGAACACCATTTCGAATTAGTTTATGTGGTGGTGGAAGTGACATTAATACATTTTATACAAAACATGGGGGGTGTGTACTAAGTACAACTATAAATAAATATATGTATATAACAAGTCATCCATCCTTCGATAAAAGCACAACCGCGTTAAAATATTCTAAGACAGAAATAGTTACAGATTTAAATGATATACAACATAATATTTTTAGGGAATGTTTGAAAAAAGAAAAAATTGAAGGATTAGAAATAACATCTATTGCTGATGTACCTAGTGGAACAGGTCTCGGTTCATCAAGTTCATTTACTGTTGGTTTGATACAAAATCTTAAATGTCATAAAAGACAATTTACTGCAAAAGCTGAATTAGCTGAATTAGCATGTGATTTGGAAAACAATGTTGTTCATACAACTAATGGAAAACAAGATCAATATGCTGCGGCCTATGGAGGATTAAATTTTTATAAATTTAACAAGGATGGAAGTGTAGATGTTGAACCTGTTTTAATGGATCATATTGCATTTAAACAATTAGAAAAAAATTTAATAATGTTATATGTTGGTGGTGAACACAAAGCATGTGAGATTTTAAATGAGCAAGCTAAAAATATTGTTAAGGCTAAAGATAAGGAAGAAGGCCAAAAAAAGATTATGGAAATGACATATATTTTAAAGCATGAACTAGAACAGAATAATATTGACAAAGTAGGTGAAATATTAGATTATAACTGGCAAATAAAAAAAACATTAGCAAGTGGTATATCAAACAAATTTTTTGATGATATATATGATAAGGCAATAAAATTTGGAGCGCTTGGTGGTAAACTTTTAGGTGCTGGTGGAAGCGGTTTTTTCTTGTTTTATGTACCAGAAAATAAACAGGAAGATTTTAGGAAATCTATGAAAGATTTACCAGAAATGAAATTTAAATTTGATCACCAAGGAACGACAGTTATTTTTGTTAACTAGGAGGTATATATGAAAACATTAGTTACTGGAGGAGCTGGATTTATAGGTACACATTTGGTAGAAAGATTATTAAATGATGGAAATGAAGTTATTGTTGTTGATAATTTTACCTTAGGTAAGAAGGAAAATGTAGATAAATTTAAAAATAATAAAAATTATAAATTCTATATGATTAATATCAATAATAATGAAGAATTTTGTGAAAAATTAAAAAACGAAAAAATTGATATTGTATATCACTTAGCTGCTAATAGTGATATTCAAAAAGGAGGGAAAAATCCAGAAGTTGATTTTAGAGATACATTTATGACTACGCGTGGAGTTCTTGAGTTAATGAAAAAAAATAATATTAAGAATTTATTTTTTTCATCAACTTCTGCGATATATGGCGATGAACATGATAAATTGCTTACAGAAGATTTAGGTGGTTTATTGCCAATATCATATTATGGAGGAGCAAAGTTTGCTTCAGAAAATTTTATTTCTTCATATTCATATATGAATGATTTTAATACAATGATTTTTAGATTTCCAAATGTTATAGGACCTAATTTAACACATGGAGTTATTTATGATTTTTCAAAAAAATTATTAAATAATCCCAATGAGTTAGAAATATTAGGAGATGGAACTCAAACTAAACCGTATTTATATGTTCTTGATTTAATTGATTGTATTATGTTAATGTCAAAAGAAATAAAAAAAGGTGTTAATATATATAATGTCGGAGTTCAAACTGCAACTTCAGTTACAAGAATAGCAGATATTGTATGTGAAGAGTTAGGCTATAAAAATGTGGTATATAAATATACTGGAGGAAACATTGGATGGAAAGGTGATGTACCTAAATTTCAATATGATCTTACTAAAATCCATAGTAAGGGATGGAAGGCAAAGTATAATTCAGATGATGCAGTTAGGGAAACAGTGAAATCATTAAAGAAATAACGGAGGAAAGAATGAAAGCAATTATTCAAGCGGGAGGAAAAGGTACTAGGATTAGTAGTATTACGGGTAATACAATTCCAAAACCAATGTTAGAAATATCAGGCTATCCAGTTTTATATCATCAAATTATGAATTTGAAAAAATCAGGCATTAATGATATTGTTATAATAATTGGGCATCTAGGTAATGTAATAAAAGAATACTTCGATGATGGTAGCAAATTTGATTTGAATATATCTTATATAGAAGAAGATTCCAGTATTCCATTAGGAACTGCAGGATCACTTTATCATTTAAAAGGTAAAATAGATGAAGATTTTATTTTTCTATTGGCGGATGTATTTATAGATATAGATTTTGAAAAAATGTATAAATTTCACAAGAGTAAAAATGCTCAAGTAACTTTGCTAACACATCCGAATTCTCATCCATTTGATAGTGATATAGTGGTAGTAGATTCTAATGATAAAGTTTTAAAATTTGACCATAAAAGTAATGATCGAAGTCTTTACAATTATCATAATTTAGTTAATGCTGGTGTAATGATTTTTTCAGCAAATACTTTAAATTACATTGAAAAAGAACAAAAATATAGTTATGAAAAAGATATTGTTGAACCATTAATAGAAAAAGGTAAAGTATTTTCTTATAAATCATCTGAATATGCAAAAGATATGGGTACGCCAGAAAGATATGAAAGAGTTCAGAAAGATTATAATAATGGATTACCATCAAATAGAAATTTAAAGAATAAACAGAAATGTATTTTTTTGGATAGAGATGGAACTATTAATAATTATGTTGGATTTTTAAGAAATGAAGAAGACATGACATTAATTAATGGTGTAGCTCAAGCAATAAAAAAAATAAATAATTCTGAATATTTATGTATAGTTGTAACTAACCAACCTGTAATAGCAAGAGGAGAAGTTACATTTGAAGGACTTGAAAACATAAATATGAAAATGGAAAAGTTATTAGGTAATGAAGGCGCATATATAGATGGTTTATATTATTGCCCACATCATCCTGACAAAGGTTATGAAGGAGAAATATCAGAATTGAAGATTAATTGTAATTGTAGAAAACCTAAAACTGGACTATTGGAAAAAGCAGCTAAAGATTTCAATATTGATTTAAAAGAGTCTATTGTTATAGGAGATTCGACTTTAGATATTAAGATGGCTGAAAATGCTAAAATGAAATCAATACTAGTTAAAACTGGTCAATCAGGTTTAGATAATAAATATGATATAAAACCAACATATATAGCTAATGATTTGTTAGATGCAATAGATAATTATTTAAATAAAATAAAAGAAAAGGAGAATAAGTAAAATGGAAGATTTTAGAAAAGCAATTAAAGAATATTATGATAGGGAAATAAAGGTTATAAATAATTTGAATTTAGATGAGATTAATGAAGCAATGAATATTATCTACGAAACATATAAAAATGAAGGAACTATTTATATATGTGGAAATGGTGGAAGTGCTGCAACTGCATCTCATATACAAAACGATTTTAATAAGGGAATATCTGAATATGTAGATAAAAAATTTAGGTTCTATTGTTTAAATGATAATTATCCTACTGTTATGGCAATTGCTAATGATATTGGATATGAGGAGGTATTTAGATTTCAATTAATAAATAAGCTAAATAAAAATGATTTATTTATTGGTATAAGTGGTTCTGGAAATTCGAAAAATGTTTTAAATGCGGCAGAATATGCTAAAGAACAAAACGTTAAAGTTTTGGCAATTACTGGATATAAAGGTGGTAAATTAAAAGAACTTGCTGATTACAAAATGCATGTAGCAGAAGAAGACATGCAAATAGACGAAGATGTTCATATGACTTTTGATCATATGATGATGAAGATATTTTATAATTTCCTAGTAAAGGAAAAAATTACAGGAAATAATTTATAATAAAAAACACTGTATATATGATATGAATTGATTTTCTGCTAGCGTTTACAAAATATATTAAAGAGGAAGAATCTAGATAGAAAAAAAATAGTGGTCTAGGTATCACATTAAATGAAGGTTTGAAACATTGTGCTTATAAAATTGGATGAAAAGATGGAAAAAATAGTTCCAGAATATTCAGAAGAAATAAATGAATATCTAAAAAAGAGAAATCCTATGAATCATCCAACTGTAATTTATAAGAGAAATAAAGTATTTGAAGTAAAGGGTTATGAAGATTATCAATATTTTGAAGATTATTATCTTTGAGCCAAAATGATAAAAATGGATGTAAATTTTATAATATACAAGAAAATCTATATAAATTTAGAGAAGGAGAATCAATGATAAAAGGGCGTGGAGGAAAAAAATATTTTAAGATTAAAAGGAGAATAGCATAAATATGAAAAAAAACTACGATTATGTGATATTTTCACCTTATTTTGGTGAGTTACCACTATATTTTAATTTATGGTTAAACTCTTGTAGCTATAATAAAGAGATAAAATTTATTGTATTTACAGATGACTCAAGAGAATTTGATAATGTACCAGAAAATGTTGATATTATTAAAATATCATTTGAAAATATAAGAGAAATGGTTCAAGATAAATTTAATTTTACTATAGCATTGGATAGCCCATATAAATTATGTGACTATAGACCTGCTTATGGTTATATTTTCGAAGAATATTTAAGCAATTGTAAGTTTTGGGGATATTGTGATTTAGATTTAATTTTTGGAGATATAATGAAATTTATGCCTAAAGATATAGAACAATATGACAAAATTTCCATGCTAGGACATCTTTGCTTTATTAAAAATACTCCCCAATTGCTAAAATGTTTTGAATTAAAGTCAAATTCAAGTATTGATTATAAAGATATTTTTTCAAGTAACTTCCATTTTGCTTTTGATGAAATTGGAGATTATGGAATTAATTCTATTTTTATAAATAATAATTTACCTATTTTTGATTATCAAAAGAGTATAGCTGATGTTGTTTGTACAAAGCCTGGTATGGTATTATCTTTTTTTGAAAATAACAAATTTTATTTTAATAATCAACCACGAATTCTTTCATTTCAAAATGGTAAAATATTATCTTATACATTAAATAAAAACAAAATCGAAGTAAAAGAATATTCATATGCTCATTTTCAAAAAAGAACAATGAAATTTTTAGCTAACGAATTTGATGTTAATAATTTTTTTATCCTTCCAAATGGATTTGATAAATATGATGACCAAAATTTAAAAGAAATTATAATGAAAAATAGTAAAGGAAAATTTAAATGGTTTTTTAAAAGAATAAAGATAAGGAGTAAAGCCTTAATCAAAAAAGTAAAAAGAAAAAATGAAATTAGAAATATTAATAAGAAGAATTTATAGTATTCATAATATTCTAATTACAATGCAGTAAACAAGGAGGTTGTAAATTAGTGAAAATATTAATAACTGTTCAAACATATTATCCCCAAAAAGATGGAGTACAAACAGTAACACAGTATTTAGCTGAAGGCTTGGCTCAAAAGGGTAATGATGTAACAGTAATTACTGGAATATTTGATAATACAATAGAAGAAGAAAATGTTAATAATGTTTTAGTTAAAAGAGTTAAGTTATGGACAAAATATGGATTATATTTTGGTGAAAAAAAGAAATATAAAGAATTAATTCGAAAAGAATGCGAAAAAAATGATGTAATGATTAACGTTTGTACTCAAAATGCTTTTACAGATGTAATTTTATCTTCAATTAAAGATTTAAAAATAAAAAAGATACTATATTTACATGGAATATTTGATTTTAAATTTCATTTGATAGATTTTAGTAGTCTTGCAAGTACTGCTAATAAATTATGGAAGGAAATTAGGTGGTTTTTTTACTATGCTATTAATAAAAAGAATTTAAAAAAATATGATAAAGTTATAAATTTACATGAAAAAGATTATACTAATAATTTTTTTAAAAGAAAATATGGAATTAATACATTTATAATAGAAAATGCCGCTAGTGAAGATTTCTTTGAAAAGAAAGTATTACCAGAATTTAAAAAACCATTTGAAAAATATTTTATATTAGTAGCAAATTATGACGATAGAAAAAATCAAAAATTAGCAATAGAAGAATTTTTGAAATCAAATATTGACAAAAATATAGGATTAGTGTTAATAGGATCTAAAAAAAATAAATATTATGATAAATTAGAAAAGCTAATTGTTAATTTAAGAAAAAAATATAATTTAAAAAATGAGGAAAAACCAATTTTAATGCTACATGATATTGAAAAGAGTCTAGTATCCTCATATGTTTCTAATGCTTATTTATATCTTATGACAAGTAAATGGGAAGCATATCCAATTTCTTTAGTTGAATCAATGGCAAGTGGTGTTCCATTCATTTCAACGAATGTAGGAATTATAAAATACTTTGTTGGTGGAATAGTTTCCAACAAAAAAGACATAAGCTATTGGTTAGAAAAGCTATCTTATGATGAAAAATTGAGAAATGAGTTATCTTCTGTTTGTTCAATATTCGCAGATGTGAATTTTAAGATAGATGATAAAGTTAATAAATTGGAAAAACTATTGAAATAAATTAACATGTATTTTTGAATTTAATATCTTTGCGTATCGAATTTTACTGCTTAAGGAAAAAAATCAATTAGAAATTATTATCTATGGAGGTGAATTAGTGAAAGACTTAATTTCAATCATAATTCCAATATATAATGCCGAAAGATATATAGATAAATGTATAAATAGTGTTATTAAGCAAACATATCAAAATTTGGAGATAATATTAATTAATGATGGATCAACTGATTCTTCTGGGGAAATAGCCGATACTTATAAGAAAATAGATAATAGAATAATAGTAAAGCATATAGACAATTCAGGAGTTTCTGTTGCTAGAAATATTGGAATTTCAATTGCGTCTGGTAAATACATTAGTTTTGTTGACTCCGATGATTATATTGAAGAAAAAATGATAGAAGAATTATATAATTCTATAGTAAATTATAATTCTGATATTGCTATTTGTAATATTTTTTTTGAAGATGAAAATGCACTATCAGTAAAAGAATTTCACTATTATACTCCTTTATTAAACAGAAAAGAATTTCTAGAAAACATATTTTATGTAGAAAGTATACAGGGATATACTTGGAATAAACTTTATTTATCAAAATTAATAAAAGAGAAAAACACAAAATTTGATAAAAAAGCTAGTGTATTAGAAGATGATCTTTTTAATACTGAAATAATTTGTAGTAACAAGAATTTAACAATTTCATATATAGATAAACAATTATATCATTATGTGAGTAATAGTAGTAGTGTATCTAACACCGACTTTAATTTGAAAAAACTTTCTTACTTTTATGTCAGAAATAAAGAAATATATATGCTAGAAAATGAACAATTTGATGTTAACTATTTAAAAATTGATTATTGTGCTGCTTTTATAAGAGCTAGAATTTTAATGAAAAAAAATAAGATTGAAAAAACAGAACAGTTTTACAAATTTAGTGAATATTTTAAAAAATATAAAAAAGAAATTAAATTATACAATTTAAGTACAAAAATGAGAATAAAGTATTTAATTGTAAAATTTTTTCCATTTGCTTATAAAATAAAGATACTAATGGAAGGAAAGTAAAATGGTGATTAAAATGAAAGATAAATTATCTGTTATAGTTCCTATTTACAATGTTGAAAAATATTTAAAAAAATGTGTTGATAGTTTAATAAATCAGACATATCATAATTTAGAAATAATATTAGTTGATGATGGATCAACTGATTCTTCTGGAAAAATTGCTGATGAATATAAAGAAATCGATGGTAGGATAAAAGTTATACATAAAACTAATGGTGGATTAGCAGATGCGAGAAATAAAGGATTAGATGTTGCAACAGGAAAATATGTAGCTTTTGTAGACTCTGACGATTGGATTGACTTTAATACATATGAGTACTCTATTGATATGATGGAAAAAAACAATTCAGATATGTTTGTTTTTAGAGCAATTAATTGTTATAATGGTCAATCTTGTGAAGTGAAAAACACAAACAACTGCGAAATTATTAAAAATAAAGATATATTTGATTATTGGGGAATAATTGGTAGGGGCGTTTGTGATAAAGTATTCATTAGAGAATATTGGAATGATATAAGATTTCCATTTGGAAAAACTAGTGAAGACATTTTCGTGATATATAAATTAATGGCAAAAGCTAAAGTTACGATATTATCATCTAATATTTATTATTATTATAGGCAACGTTTAGGAAGCATAAGTAAAAACAGGATTGTTAGAATGGATTCATATGAAGCATATGTAAATGCGAGAGAGTTTATAAAAAATAATTATTCTAATTCATATAATAAATTTATGAAAAATTACGTTACTAACTGTATGGGATTATATAATTCAATTATTTTGTATGATAAAAATAACAAATTCAAAAAAGATATGTTTGAAGAAATAAAAATAAACAAAGATTATATTTTAAAAAATAATGTATCATTAATGAAAAAAGTCCAATTATATATTTTACTTCATTTTAAAAAAATATATTTAATTATTATGAAATTGGAAAGCAACAATATAAATAAAAAATTATATAAAAACAATTAATTTTTATGTACTAGAAAGTGAGGTTATATGAAATATTTAATTTTAAAAAGCATTGTTTTATTAAATTTATGGAGATTAGCTTTAATACCTACCTTTAAATATTGTTTTGATAAAAAATTCAGAGATTTAATTAAGGCTGACTTTCATAGATTAGATGAGTCTCCATATAAAACTGATTTATTTAATTTTTACTACCATATTATGTATAATAAAACTTTTAGGGCAATTGTATCTTTTCGTATAAGAAGAAAAAGCGTTATTATTTCAAAAATATTCAATATTTTTTTTCCACCTAAAGTTGATTTAGAATTAGATGGTAACATCGAAGCTGGGATAAGAATCAATCATGGACAATCAAGTATAATTGTATTAAGTAAAGCAGGAAAAAATTTAACCGTATATCAAAATGTCACTTGTGGTAGGAATAAAAACCATATAAACAATGATGATAATAGTAACTTAAATTGTTATCCTTCAGTTGGAGAAAATGTTTCCATATACGCTGGAGCAGTTGTAGTTGGTGGAATTGAAATAGGAGATAATGTAGAAATAGGGGCTAATTCAGTAATTACAAAAAATGTCCCTTCAAATTGTACTGTAGTAGGTAATCCTCCTATAATTGTAAAAAAGGATGGCAAAAAAGTTAAAATAGGTTTATAGGTAAAGCCGTATTTAAAAACCTAAATATGTTATACAAGGTGGTATAATATGTCAGTATATATAACAAATTTTGCACTGTCATTATTTTTTTCTATATTTGCCTTTAACAAAAGGAAAACTATGAAAAATAAATGTACAAAAATAATGTTTTCTATTTTGTCAGCACTACCTTTATTTGCAGTTGCGGCTTTCAGATATGGAGTAGGAAATGATTATTTTTCATATGCAGATTATTTTAATAACTCATCACATATCCAATATATGGAATATGGTTTTGATTTACTAATAAGAATTATTAGGAACTTTACCACAAATTATGTTGCACTATTTGTTGTCTGTTCAGTAATATTTTTTTATTTTATTTTCAAAGCAATATATGAACAATCTATAAATCCAACTTTAAGTATATTCTTATTCATTTGTGCACCATATTATTTTGAATTTTTTAGCGGAATGAGACAAATGATGGCAGTTGCAATTTTTTTATATTCCATAAAGTATATAAAACAAAGGAAGTTATTGCATTATATTATTCTAAATTTAATTGGAGCATCACTTCATTCTTCAAGCTTAATTTTTATTCCAATATATTGGCTATATAATATAAAAATTACTCCTAAAATGTTTTTTACATTGTTTTTGGCTACATTAATTTCTAGACCATTTTTAAAAAATATTTTATACAAAGTTATAACTATGACAAATTATGTATCATATATTGATGGTACATTTGATAATAATCATTTCGGAATAGTTACTTTTATTATTCCATTGTTTATATTTTTATTTGCAATGATGTTTTATAATAAAGATAAAGAAAAAAAAGATGAATTAGAAGTAAAAGAATATCAATTATATTGTAATTTAATGTTTATTCAATTATTAATTACTTCTATTCAAGATTTAGTACCACTATTAACTCGATTAGGTTGGGGATTTGGAATTTCACAAATTATACTAATTCCTTTAACTATTAGTAAGATTAAAAAACCAAAAGATAGATTATGTATAACAACATTAATTTGTATCTTATTTTTAATATATGTTATTATTATGAGATTTGGTGGTGGCGGAAGTACGTTATTACCATTTAGGTGGATATTTGATGTATTATAAGTATATTAAATGTATTAATAAATTAAAAGGAGAAAATTATGGATCAAATACCTAAAAAAATTCATTATTGTTGGTTTGGAGGTAATCCTCTTCCCGATGATGCAAAAAAATTTATAAATAGTTGGAAAAAATATTGTCCAGATTATGAAATTATAGAATGGAATGAAAGCAATTTTGATATTAATATAAATGATTATGTAAAGGAAGCATATCAAGCCAAAAAATGGGCTTTTGTTACTGATTATGCACGATTATTTATTATATATAATTATGGTGGAGTTTATTTTGATACTGATGTAGAAGTAATAAAAAATATTGATACTTTTCTAAAATATTCAGGATTTTTTGCTATAGAAACATCTGGATATATTGCTACTGGTTTGGGATTTGGAGCAAAAAAAAATAATAAATACGTAAAAAAAATGCTTGATGAATATAATAATATTCACTTTAAACTAGATAATGGAAAATATGATTTAACGTCATGTCCTGTTAGAAACACTAAATCTGTACAAAATATTTTTGATAAAGTAATGGACAAGTCTAAATTTGAAGTTATTGATGATATAGCTTTTTTACCAAAAGATTATTTTTGTCCAATTGATTTTAATACAGGAAATTTTAATATGACAGATAATACATATGCAATACATCATTTTAGTTGTTCTTGGTTTAGTGAATTAGATAAACAAAAGGATGAGATTTATAGAAAATACAAAAAAAGATATGGTGAAAAAAAGGGTAAAATTATAGCTAAAATAATATGGTATATTATGCACCCACAACTTATGTTGAAAAAAAATTACATGAATAAGTAAAGAAATAAAGGAGAATAATTAAGTGAAGAAAAAAAATATAGAATTTATTAAAAACATGATATTATTTGCAATTAGTAATTTAGTTCCTAAGATACTTTCTTTTATTATGATTCCAATATATACTAAATATTTAACAACAAACGATTATGGTTATTCTGACTTAATAATTTCTACATCAGCATTATTACTACCAATTTTCACTTTGAATTTACAAGACGCAGTCATGAAATATTCATTAGATAATTCTAATGATAAAAAAAATATATTTACTATAGCTTCTAAAATTTATTTGAGCGGGATTTTATTAGTATCTTTATTCATATTTATTGCAAGTATGCTAAATATAATAAACTTGCCATCTTATTTTTTTGTTTATTTGATTATATATTATACTGTATCAGCAATACATTCTCTATTTACGTATTTTTGTAAAGGAATCGAAAAAATAAACATTATAATATATGCTAGTCTTGCAAACTCTCTAGTTGTGGTTACAATGAATATATTTTTTGTAATTTTTTTAAAGATGGGTGTAACAGGATATTTGTTAGCAAATATATTGGGATTATTAATTTCTATTATTATTATGTTTATATTTGCAAAGCTATATTTGTATTGGACTAAAGAAAAAAATAGAAAACTTACTAAAGAAATGATTAAATTTAGTTTACCAATGATTTTAAGTGCTATAGGTTGGTGGATAAATAATTCAATTGATAAATATTTCTTATCACTAATGGTTTCTGTTTCAGTAATGGGGATTTATTCAATTGCATCGAAAATACCTAATATGTTAGCGATATTTCAATCTATTTTTAACAGTGCATGGTCAATATCAGCAATTAAAGAATATGATCCTGATGATAAGGATGGATTTTTTAGTAATACTTTAATTTTGATGAATATGGTTTTAACAATTTCATCATCGATACTTATGATTACAAATATATTTATTTCTAAAATATTGTTTTCAGGAGAATTTTTTTATGCATGGAAATATGTACCGCCATTACTTATGTCAGTTATATTTAATATAATATCATTATATTTTGAGAGTATTTTGTTAGCTACCAATAATACAAAAGAAATTGGTAAATCATCAATAATTGGTGCTGCTGTCAATATAATATTAGATTTTATACTTATCAAATATATAGGAGCATATGGAGCTGCTATTGCAACTATGATTTCATTTTTTGTAGTTATGTTATTTAAATGCTTTAAAGCTCAAAAATATATAAAATACAAAGAAAACATAAGTATTATATTTATATCCTATTTACTTTTATTTATACAAACTATTATTGCATATTTTGGAAATAAATTTATTTTATTAGAAGTAGTAATCCTTATAATATTACTATATTTATATAAAAATAAAATATTATTATTGTGGGAAAAAATAAAATTTAAAATATCTAAAAAAAATTAGAAATTTAGTTTGATATAGATTTACTTTAATGTAAAGTACTAAATCTGTAAATGATGATTTAAAAAAGTTGCTTATAATTATACACTATTTAGATAATTTGAAACGTTTATAGTTAAGCTTGTGATTGCCAATGTAACAAGGAGATTATTAAAACATTTGCAGATATATCTAAAGATAATAAATTGATAGGATATGAGCCTAAAACATTATTTGAACATGAAATTCAAAGTTATGTAAATAAGGGAGGTATATTGTGAAAAAATATAATAGCATAGATATAATAAAATTCATAATGGCATTTGCTGTCATAGCTGCACATACGCATCCATTAGAACAAAATGAAAACGAACTGTATAGTTTAGTAATAAGAATGGCTGTTCCAATATTTTTTTTAGCTTCAGGATTTTTTTTAGCTATGAAAATTCAAAATGCTAAAGATAATAATGAGGATTATATTGGACAAATAAAATCATATTTAATTAAAATTGTAAAAATGTATGTTATATGGAGTATTATATATTTTCCATTAGCAATTTATGGGTATATATTAGATGGTACATCTTTTCCATATGCAATTCTCTTATATATTAGAGGTTTCTTTTTTATAGGAGAACATTATAACTCATGGCCACTATGGTATTTATTATCAACAATATATGCATTAGTATTTATATTATTATGTTATAAGAAAAAAATATCACTAAAAAAGATAGTTTTTATTGGTTTATGTATTAGTATAATAAGCTTTAGTTTGGATAGTTTAGCAACATATAATGGACAACTTCCTAACCTATTATTATTATTGCAGAAAATTGTAAAATATTCTATTTCAAATGGTAGAATATTACAAGGATGCATATATATACCTTTGGGAATATATATATATATATATATATATATATACAGTCATGCGGAATTGAGAGATTTTCTAAAATTAAAAATTATATAATCTTTATAGTTGGATTATTACTTAATATTATAATAAAAAATTCCTTTATTAGTAGTTACTTGTTATTAATTACAAGTGTAGCACTTTTTGGAATAGTAACATCTATAAAACTTAAAGATTCTATTATTTATCCAATGGTGAGAAAAATGAGCACGATAATTTATTTAATACATATGTATATATATACTTTTTATTATTTAATAGTATATAAACAAGAAACATATGGGATTGATTGTTTTATAGTAACATCAATAATTTCTTTTATTTTGTCATTTTTATATGTTGTATTTAATTATAGGATAAAAGCAAAGTTAAATAAAAATTAGTATATGTAAAGCCCTAAATGTTATTATATTAACTGAAAGCCATTAATCTTTTTTGGGAAGTTAATTTTCTAAGGTTTTCTGTTTCTTCTCTGTGTCAATCAAACCCGGAACCAATGACACATTTTGTGTCATTGGTTCCGGGTTTGGTTGACACACTTTTAATCATATTTCACTTTTTGTTGAATATACATATATATAGCACTTAAGATACAAGGAGAAGAAATATGTTTAAGATTAAAGTTTTTAAAATAACAGATTTAATAAAATACTTTATAGAGTTAATAATGGCAATACTAATAATATTCATAATCACAAAAACGCTTTTTAACAATAAACAAGGAAAGTCAAATGAAGAGACCAACGCAAAAAGTTGGAGTTTAAATTATGATCTAACAGGCTGTATAGATGTTGCCAGTGGTATTATAAAAGAAACAAATCATCCTGAAGAAACAGAAATAAAAGCTTATGAGTCTAACCTTTTTGAAGATATACTAAAAAGCCAAATAGGTGCAGTAGAAGATTTTACAGGAATATACGATGATGAAAATACTTCAAATGAAAAACAACAAGAAAATGACAATAAAAATGCAGATGAATCCAATACAGAAGATAATTCTAACAATCAATCATCTGAATTAGAACTTGCTAAAACTCGGATTAAAGACAGAAGTTATAACAAAAAATCCTCTTTCATCAAACTATAATGCTGAATATGGAAAAGTGAAAATTAAAAACGAAACTTCACATAAGCTAACTCAAGAAATGCTTAATCCGAATATAAAAATTGATAACAAAAATATTATATTGTTCCATACACATACATGTGAAAGTTATACATCAAGTGAAAAATTTAAATACAAGCCAACTGGAACATTTAGAACTACAGATTTAAACTTTTCTGTTGTTAGAGTAGGAGATGAATTAGCTAATCATTTAAAAAAATATGGATATAATGTAATACATGACAAATCATATCATGATTATCCATCATATAATGGTTCATATACCCATTCTTTAAAAACTGTTCAAAATATTTTAAAGAAAAATCCTTCTGATATAATTTTTGATATACATAGAGACGCAATTGGTAGTAGAAGTGACTATGCACCTATTGTTAAAATTGGAGATACTGATGTTGCAGCACAAATTATGTTTGTTATTGGTTCAGATGAAGGCGGGCTTTGGCACCCTAATTGGAATCAAAATTTGAAATTCGCAATAAAGGTTCAGCAAAAGGCAGAAGAAATGTATCCAGGTTTGTTTAAGCCTATTATGCTTACAAAATATCGATATAATCAACACAGCGGAAAGTATGCTAATATTATTGAAGTTGGTGCAACAGGAAATACGATGGAACAATGTTTAACTAGTATGAAATACTTGAGTAAAGTATTAGATGAAGTTATGAAATAAATTTTGTGTCATTGGTTCCGGGTTTGACTGATTTGTGTCATTGGTTCCGGGTTTGATTGACACACTTTTTCTTTGAAAAATGTGTCAATCAAACCCGGAACCAATGACACAAATCAGTCAAACCCGAACCACTAACACAATTCAAATGGAGGCAATAAAATTATGAATGAATATATGAAAAGGGCAAAAGAAAATGCAGATAAAGGAATAGCTAATAAAGAAGGAGGCCCATTTGGAGCAATAATAGTTGATAAAGATGGTAATATTATTGCAAATGGAAATAATAAAGTTCTAAAAGACAAAGACCCAACAGCTCATGCAGAAATAGTAGCAATTCGTGAAGCATGCAAAGTATTAAATACTAATGATCTATCAGGATGCGTTTTATATACTTCTTGTGAACCATGTCCTATGTGCTTATCTGCAATAATTTGGGCTAATATTGAGGAAGTGTATTTTGGCTGTACAAAAAATGATGCCGCAAATATAGGTTTTAGAGATAATGATATTTATGAATTTATAAAGGGGAATAATAATATGATTCACCTTAAACAAATAGATAGAGATGAATGCATTAAAACAATGATAAGATATCAAAGAGATGCTGGAATAATTTATTAAATATATAGCCTTAGAAACTGTAAAAAATTATAAGTTTGATTGACACATAAAAATTAGAAATTTGCATAAAATACAGTATACATTTATTATATTAATATGGCTTGACTTAGTTATGAAAAAATTGTATAATAAATGTAGATAAAATCGTGGTGTTTCACAGCCATTAAAATGAGAAAGTTATAAATCGGGTGTTTCACGACCTTATAATTGAGAAAGTTAAAATCAAGAGAAGGTATCATTTTGATACACTTCTCTTAATTTTTGGCAAGAAGAAAAAAAGTGTAACCTTTTCAAAAAAATTGCCATTATAAAGATGTAAGATATCTTATAAAAGGAGTAATAAAATTGGATAAGAAAAAAATAGAAGATTATATAATAAACAAAAAATTAGATTTAGATAAAATAGTAGATGATTTTACCCCATATATTAAAACAATAATAAACAACGCCGTTGGGAACAATTTGAATTCCGAAGATAAAGAAGAAATATTATTAGATACATTCTTTATATTGTGGAAAAAATTCAATGATAAAAGCAATATATATTCATTAGATTCATACATTGCAGGAATAACAAGAAATTTAATAAAAGAAAAATTTAAAAAATTACATCATACTATTAATATAAGCAACCTTGAAAATGTTATAGAAATAGCATCTTATGAAATATACAATGAAGAACGAGAAGATATTTTAAAATTAAAATCTAGCTTTAAAAATCTAAAAAATATTGATATAAAAATAATAAATTTATTCTACTATTATTCTAAATCAATAAAAGATATAGCTGAAGAACTTAATATCTCACCAATGAACGTAAAAACGAGGCTACATAGAATACGAAAAAAATTGCAAAAACAATTAAGTAAAGGAGATAATTTTTAATGAATGAAGATTTAAAAGAAAAATTGAAATTTAACATAGCTATATCTCAAATGAAAGAAAAGGAGAAAATAGTTATGAATAAAAATAAAAAGAAAATTAGCAAAGGTTTAGGCATTGCGGCTTGCTTACTTATTGCGACAACAGGAATAGTATTTGCAAAAGATATTGGAAATATTTTTAATAACATATTTGGTGGAAATGCAAGTGATGGAGTACAAAAGGCAGTAGAAAACGGATATGTTCAAGAAGTTGAGCCTACATACATAGAATCAGATGGAATAGAACTAGCAGTAGAATCATTTTTAATTGATGATTATAATTTTGATATGAATTTTAATGTTAAATTAAGTGATAAATATGATGCTAAACAGATGCAGTCAATGCAACTTTACGATATGAAAGTTGTAGATGAAAATGGTGACATAGTATTTCTTACAAGAGAAGCTGAAAAAAACATTGCAGAACAAAATGATAAGGCAGGAACACCAAACTATCATCCATTATTTTGGGGAGGATATGGCATGTATGCAGATGTTACAGAAGAGCATGAAATGACATTACATTTAACGGCATATAATGGAGAAAAGCAAACCTTTCCAAAATCAAAAAAATTGTATGTGACATTTTCAAAAATTCAGATTGAGTCACATTTTGAATCAAATCCAACTAATACTATATACACAGGAAATTGGAAATTTGAATTAGATGTTCCAAAAGAAATGTATAATAGAGAAATTGTTGTTTATAAAGTAAAATCTTGTAGTGATGAAAATACAAAGGTCGATAATGCTATTTTATCAAATACAGCATTAAAAATAAGTATTTCTGAAACAACAACAGATAAAATTGACTATGAATTACTTCACGCTAGACCACCTAAAAATATTTCAGACATGATTGCACTTGGAAAAGAATATGTTGAGACATCAGATGGAAAAAGATTTGAACCTTCTGGAAGAAGTGATGGAGATGGAGGGTATTCTATTCCTCAAGAATATAATAAAGTGGTGAATTATCATCAAACGTTTAACCTAACTAAATTTGATGCAACTGATAATTTAAAGGTGCATATTTTTACAAATAAAGGAGAAGAAATTATAATAGAATATGAAAAAGATAGTTTTTAAGGAACTATCTTTTCCTTTGTTGAAAGCAATCCTATTTTTAATACAAAAAAAGCAAAAAATATTGCAAATATATATATTAATATAGTAAGTACAGCTGCTATACGCATTGATACATTTAAAAAATAGCAAATCCATTTTATCATTCGAGGAGATATTATTCCTTGTTCTTCGCATCCGACACTTCTAGCCTTAAGTAAATCATCGACAGATACTTGATATATATCAGATAATTCATACATAGTATCTAAATCAGGATATTTTAAACCCACTTCCCATTTTTTTATATCTTTTTCTGTTAATGTTTTATCTTTTAAAAGTGAAAGAACTTCTACACGTGATAAATTTTTTTCTTCTCTTAACCTAATTAATAATTCTTCTAAGTTTTCTTTATGTTCTTTATTTTTTTCTTTCATTAATTTTTCCTCCAATAGAAACTAATTTAATTATATACATAATAAATATAAAAGGCAATATTTTATAAAAACCTTTTTTATAAGCCAAACCTGGAACCAATGACACAAAATGTGTCAACCAAACCCGGAACCGATGACACAAAATGTGTCAATCGAACCCGGAACCATTGACACAAATTTTTCTTTTGTATATAATACTTATATAAATCTATAGAAAAGAGGTTTTGTTATGAAAAATATCAATATTGATTTGAAAAACGCTGGAATTTCTGACAAAGAGATTGCAGAATATAAGAAACAAGTGGCAAAAATTCATGAGGAATTGCATGAAAGAGTAGATGATGAAAACGATTTCGTAGGATGGCTAAATTTACCTTCTAATTATGATAAGAAGGAATTTGATAGAATAAAAAAAGCTGCTAAAAAAATAAAAAAAGAATCAGATGTATTATTAGTAATTGGAATAGGTGGATCATATTTAGGAGCAAGAGCAGTTATAGAATCTTTAACAAATACATTTTATAATTTATTACCTAATAAACAAAGAAAATTTCCACAAATATTATATGCAGGGAATAATTTAAGTCCAAATTATTTAAATGACCTTATTCACTATATAGGTGACAAAGATTTTTCAGTAAATGTAATATCTAAATCTGGTACAACAACTGAACCAGGAATTGCATTTAGAGTTTTTAGAGAAATATTAGAAAATAAATATGGAATAGAAGAAGCTAGAAGTAGAATTTATGTAACAACTGACAAAGAAAAAGGTGCTTTAAAAACACTTTCTGACAGTGAAGGTTATGAAAGATTTGTTATTCCAGACAACATAGGTGGTAGGTATTCAGTATTAACTGCAGTAGGATTACTTCCAATTGCTACAGCAGGAATTGATATTGATAAGCTAATGGAAGGTGCGAGAATTGCTCAAGAGAGATACAATGATTCAGATTTAAAATATAATGATTGTTATAGATATGCTGTTGCAAGAAATATTTTACATAAATCAAATAGAAACATAGAAATACTTGCAAATTATGAACCAAAATTACACTATTTTACGGAATGGTGGAAGCAATTATTTGGTGAAAGTGAAGGAAAAGAAAACAAAGGTATTTTTCCTGCTGGAGTTGATCTTACAACTGATTTACATTCAATGGGACAATATATTCAAGAAGGAAGAAGAGAGCTTTTTGAAACTGTAATTAGCGTAAAAAATACAGACTCTCAAGTAACAATTAATGTAGATGAAGATAATTTAGATGGATTGAATTATTTAGTTGGAAAAGATCTTGATTTCATTAATAAAAAAGCAATGGAAGGAACGATAAAAGCTCATGTTGATGGGGATGTTCCAAATATTAAAATAGAAATAGATACTTTAAATGAAGAATGTATCGGAGAAATGATATATTTCTTTGAAAAAGCTTGTGCTGTTTCTGGTATGATATTGGGAGTAAATCCATTTAATCAACCAGGTGTTGAAAAATATAAAACAAATATGTTTAAGCTTTTAAAAAAGCCAGGATATGAAAAATAAGGGGAAGCAAATGAAAAAGTTATTAAAAGTAAGAAATATAGTAATTTTATTAGTAATTATAGGAGTAATTGTTACAATATTATTGTTCCTACAAAAAGGTGATGTAAATAATTCTAGGGCGCATAAATTTTTATCAGATATACAAAACTATGATAAATTTATAGTCACACTTGAAGATAAGAAACAATCTCAAGTTAAAGAAGTTTATGCAAAAGATAATGAAAAAAATATTGAATATTTTAATAGATACTATTCAAAAGAATATGCTAAGAAGATTGCACCTGAGGTTGCTGATGATAATGTCGATTTTTCAGAGGTGTCAGATACTTATATAACTTTTTGGAATAAGGATAAAGATACAGGAGAAAATTATTGGCTACTAAATAATGAAAAAGGCTATTATAAAGCAACAAGTAAAGATGATTTTGTAATGGAAGATTTGCTTTTAGGTCTAATGGATTCAATACTTTCAAATGAATATTATAATATAGGATATGAATTTATAGAAGGTAAATTTTTATTTTTTGAAGATTTTAAAGCAGATGGCTCAAGTACTGTAAAAGTTTATTTTGAAAATGATTCTATTAAGTATATAAAATATGAAGGTGAAGAACCATTTGAATTTTCAGTAACTCAAGATGCTATACCTGAAGACTGGACAAAAATTCCAGAAGATTATAAAAATTTAGATGAAGCTATTGATGAAGATACTACTGATGAAGAAACGCAAAGTGATGAGACTGATCAAGAGAATATAACTGAAACTGATGAAGCTGATGAAGAAGCTACTCCTGAAAGCGATGAAGCTGAAGAAGTAGATGAAACAGAAGACACAGATATTACTGAAGATACTGATACTGAAGAAACAGAAAATATTGAGGATACTGAAACTGTTGAAGAAGGCGAAGATACAGAAATTGCAAAAGAGTAACATAATGATTTTTTATGAATAAAGTATAAAGTCTAGAATTGTTGAAAAACTATTTCTAGGCTTATTTTTTAAGAATTTTTGCAAAAAAATTAAAAAAATGTAAAACAAACTTGACAAAAAAGACAAAAGTATTTATAATAAAGTAAAGTAAACTTTACAAAAAGGAGGTAGTAATATGAACAGAGAAGAAATATTATCAAAAGTTACTAAAGACAAAAGTAAATTAGACGAAATGGAAACAGCTACAGTAATTAAAGCATTAGGGATAAGTACAATAATAGTTCCAATATTTTGTTTAATATTTATAATTGCTAGAGTTACAAAAGGTGATGCAAAAATTTATGATTTACTTGCAATAACGTTTGCTCAATTAAGTATTTATGAAATATATAGATGTTTCATAGAAAGAAAAAAAGGAAAACTAATTTTTAGTACATTGCTAACAGTTATAGCAATAGCATCTACATTAATGTTTTTCTTTGAGGTATAAAATATGAAAGAAGAATTAGAACTAAAAAATAATTTAAAAAAATTAAGGAATGAATTAAAAATGTCACAAGAAGAATTAGCAAATTTAGTAGGAGTATCTAGACAAACAATAATATCAATAGAGAAAGGGCAATTTTGTCCAAGCTCTAAATTAGCATTACTTATTTGTGTAGCATTAGATAAAAAATTTGAAGAAGTATTTTATTTTTAAGGGAGTGATTTGAAATGAAAAAATTTTTAAAAGTTAGAAATATTATTATTATATTAATAGTTATAGTAGCAATTGGTATAATTGCATATATAAGACAAACTGATGTAACTACATCAAAAGCATATCAATATTTAGATAAAATTGATTTAATACATTATCATGATCATAATTGGGGCAAAAAATATATTTGTACATTAGAGGATAAAAAAGAAAATACATACAAAGAAATTTATGCATACGAAGAAGATACTGAAAAGGTAAGAGCAATAGAGTATCTTGATAGATATTGTTCTAAAGAATTTCTTATGAAAGATGGAGTTAATGCTGATGAAGTAGAAGAAGATTCACAAACTGATATACGTATTACAAATATGGAAAATTTAGAAATCTCTGAGTATATTTTAAATAATGATATAAAAACATATTTAAAAGTAACTGACCCTAACGAAAATGATGTTGTTGGAAATGGTTCATATTTTTATAGATTACAAGAACAAGTAAGAACATGTGATCAATACATTAGAGGATTTGAACTAATTGATGGTAAATTACTATATGTTGAGCGTTTTGAAACTAAAGATGAAGGCACTGTTAAAATATATATAGAAGATGATAAAATTAAGTATATAAAATATGATGATATAAATTTACTTGAACTTTCTATTGAAGAAGATAAAATACCTGAACAATGGCTAGAGATACCAAGTGATTATAAAGATGAAGAAGTAGTATTACAAGAAATGAACAATTAGTAGTCCAATAAATATTTTGTAAAAATTTTGAAAAAATGTTGTAATATTTTCCCTAAATGTGGTATAATATAATTTGTTGAAAAAAGGGAGGAATTATAATGAAAAAAGATTTAAGAAAGACAAAAATAGTAGGAACAATAGGGCCTGCAAGTGAATACAGATTAAAGGAGTTATTTGAAGCAGGGTTAAATGTAACAAGAATAAACTATTCACATGGTAGTTGGGATGAACAGTCTGAAAAAACTGAAGAAGTAATTAGACTAAGAAAAGAATTAGACATACCAGTAGGATTATTACTTGATATGCAAGGACCTGAAATAAGAACTGGAATGTTAGTTACAGGTAAAAATGATAAAATCCAATTAGAAGATGGACAAAAATTCACTTTTGTAAATGAAGATATTATCGGAGACAAAGATAAAGTTTCTGTAACATATAAAGAATTATATAAAGATGTAAAACCAGGAGCTAAAATATTAATAGACGATGGTGCTATAGAATTAGTTGTAGATGAAATAGTAGACAAAGACATAGTATGTACAGTAGTTCATGGTAATGGTTTAGGAAGTAGAAAAACAATGAACTTACCAGGAACAGCAGTACGTTTACCAGCATTAAAAGAAAAAGATATAAATGACTTAAAAACAGCTTGTGAACATGATTACGATTTCGTTGCAATGTCATTTACAAGAGATAAAGATGACATAGCACAAGTAAGAAAAGTATTAGACGAAAATGGTGGTAAAGATATTCAAATCATTACAAAGGTAGAAAATGTAGAAGGTTTAGAGCATATGGAAGAAATAGTTGCAAATGCTGATGCTCAAATGATTGCTCGTGGAGACATGGCTACAGAAACAGACTTTACAGAACCACCAGTAATGCAAAAGAAATTTATTAAATTAAGTAATAGAGCATGCAAACCAGCTATTACAGCTACACAAATGTTAGAAACAATGACACATCAACCATTACCAACTAGAGCTGAAGCAAGCGACGTAGCAAATGCTATTTATGATAGAACAAGTGCAATAATGCTATCTGGAGAATGCGCAATGGGAGATTATCCAGTAGAATGCGTTAAAACAATGGTAAAAATAGCAAAAAGAGTAGAACCAGAAATCAATTATTGGAAAAGATTTGATCAAAGTGAAAATATGGATTTATCTACAGATGAAGCAAAAATTGCATACTCTACATGTGTTACAGCTAAAAACTTAAATGCTGATGCAATAGTTTGTTATACAAATTCAGGAAATTCAGCAAGAAACTTATCTGGTCTTGGAGCTGGATGCCCAATATTAGCTGTTACAGACAAGAGAAGAACATTCAATCAATTAGCTCTTGCATGGAATGTAACACCAGTGTATGTTGATGCTAAAGAAACAATTGATGAAACATTAAAAGCTGGAATTGAAAAACTAAAAGAAAAGGGAATTTTAGAAAAAGGTGATACTGTTGTTTTATCAGGTGGAGAAAGAAAAACAGAAAATGGTTATGAAAATAAAACAATAGGTGGAATAGTAAGAATTTAGTATATGTAAAACGGTCTAAAGCGTTTAACTCTTTAGGCTGTTTTTTTTGTGTCATTGGTTCCAGGTTTTGTGTCATTGGTTCCGGGTTTGATTGACACACTTTTTCTTTGAAAAATGTGTCAATCAAACCCGGAACCAATGACACACGGAATCAATGACACAAATCCCGGAACCTTTGACTATTTTTTTTCATATAATACCATAGAATAAAAAAGGAGGATAAAAATATGTTTGGAAGATACAAAAAATGCTATTGTATGAACAACAATTATACAAATAGTAATGATTGCCAAAAAGATACCATAGAAACACAATGTCAAAATGTTCCATCTATGAATACTAGCTACAATGACAACTGTGAATGTGGTTTTGACGAAGAATATAGTGTATTTCCAGAAGACCCTAGTTTAGCTCAAAGTTATGTACCATATCAATTTATGGATACAACTTTTAAACCAGCTGTAGGATTAAAAATGGGAACTATTTTTCCTGAACTAGTTAGCCCATATCGTCCAGGTCAATCTATGGAAACAATAAAATATTTAGAGTCTACAAATACTGTAAGGAAGGGGTGCAATAAATGTCAGTAGAAGAAACTAGAAATTGTGGTTGTAATAACAACATGAATGATAATATGGTAACTGCACCATATATGAATAATATGCCTAATAATAATGATTATAACAATGATGATGATGACAGAAGAATTGATTGTGATTTAAAAGAAAAGATGTTACACCAAATTATGGCTTATGATTTTGCTATAAATGAATTAGCTCTTTATTTAGATACCCACAATGATGATGAAAAAGCACTATGCCTTCATAATAGATATTGCAAAGAGGCTAAGGATTTAAAAGATAAGTATCAAAAGGTTTATGGACCTCTTACAATTGAATATCCATGTAATAAATGGAGATGGATAGAAGAACCATGGCCATGGGAAAGGGGGAATTATTAATGTGGACTTATAAAAAAGCACTACAATATCCTATTAATATAAAATGTACTGATCCTAGACTTGCAAAAGTTATTATTTCTCAATATGGTGGACCGGATGGAGAGCTTGCCGCTTCTTTAAGATATTTATCTCAAAGATTTGGTATGCCAGATCAAAATTCTAAAGCTATTTTAAATGATATTGGTACAGAAGAATGAGTACCATTATGTTGTAAATAGCTAAATACATTAATTATTTTAGCAAGCTTAAGATATAAATGAATGAAATAAAAAAATACACTAAGTGAATACAAATTTTGAATTAGAATTTGTGTATAAGTCTTGATTTTGTAAATAAAATATAGTATAATGAATATACTAATATTGATAAAGCAATTTATCAAATAAACTAGGTTAGCACAAACCTTTGATTAATTTCATAAACAAGTGCATTTTAAACATTAGGTTAGATATGAGCCTTTAGAATGCAAATTCTATAAACGAATATCCTATTGAACATTAGGTTAGAAACGAGCCTTTAGTTTAACTATAAACGAGTTTCCTGAAAAATTAGGGGGTACTATAAAAGTATCCCCTATATTTGTAATGGAGGAATTTATGAAAAACAATAAGAAAATAAAATTAGGAAAATTAAATTTTTATATTATAGATGATAATTACATTAATTATTTAAGCCAATTTGATAAACATATTGCATATAATAAAAATCAAAAAAGACCTTACATCGGAGTTGTAATAGTTGTTGAAGAACATTATTATTTTGCCCCTCTATTTTCTCCGAAACAAAAACATAAAACTTATAAAGATAATTTAACCTTCTTTAGGATAATAAATGTCAAAACAAAAAATGATTTAGGTATTATTAGGTTTTCAGATATGATACCGGTACCTCAAGAATGTGTCTATTTATTAGACATTAAAAGCAAAAGCTATGGATATAAAAGATTACTTTCAGAACAATATTCGTATATAAATAAACCAGAAAACAAGCGAAAAATTCTAGATAAATCAGAAAAACTTTATAATATAGTTACAAAATCACATAAAAGTAAAATGTCTAAATTTTATAAAGATTTAAGTTGTAATTTCAAGTTATTAGAAGAAAAAAGTATTGAATATAAAATTTAAAGCATAACATTGTAACACATTATTATAAGAGTAATATGTGAACTAGAATATTATATAAATTAATAATTCAAAAATTTTATCAAAGTTCTATTAAATTCATCTTTAGCATCATAAAATGCACCATGCCCAGCATTTTCAAATGGAAATAAAACTGAAGAACGAATATTATTATGCATAATTTCTGCCATAGAAAAAGGACATATTTTATCTTCCTTTCCATGAAAAATAGCTGTTGGAACATAAATATATTTTAACGAATCAAATATATCTTCATCTCTAAGAGCAATTAGAGAACTCATTTCTCCTATTCCAGAAGCACTATTATTTAAATTTTGAAACCAATTTTTAAATGCTATCGAAGGTTTTTTGTAAAAAAACATATTCCCAAAATTTTCATTTAAAGCTGGTCTGTCATTATATCCTAGCTTTATTAAATCATTAGTGGATTCAATTGTTTGACCGTATGGATTATTTGTTGTTTTTGAATATGAAGGGACAGAAGAATCTAATAAGCATAATTTTCTAACACCATATCCACTATACATTTGCATATATTTTGTAGCAATTGCTCCACCCATTGAAAAACCTAGTAAATCAAAATTTGATAAATTTAAAGAATATATTACATAATATAAGTCAGTTGCAAATTGATTATAATTGTATCCATTACTTGTTACATCAGAGTTTCCAAAACCTCTTATATCAATACTTATAACTCTATATCCATTTTTTATCAAAACTGGCAACTGATATTCAAACATCTTATGAGATAGTGGCCAACCATGAATTAAAATGATTGTCTTATATGCATTTGGATTTAATTCATAAACCGCAATATTTGCATTATCATTTGATGGAATAAAAAACATTGAAATCTCCTTCTTTCATAAATACTAATATATAATATGAAAATATAAAAAAAATAGTGATAAAACGGAATTTATGAAAAATAAGAAAAGTTAAAAATACAATTGACAAATAAACAAATGTTTGATATTATGTAGCAAATAAGAAATGAGGTTGATGTTATATGGACAACAAACTAATTGGAAATGAAAATAATATTGTAATTTATACTGATGAGGAAAATAATGTTAAAGTTGAAGTTATGTTACAAAATGAAAATGTTTGGCTTAATATAGAATCTTTAACTAAATTATTTAAAATAGATAGAACTGGAATTACAAGACATATAAATAATATTTATAAAGATGAGGAATTGGAGGAAAATAGCACATGTGCAAAAATTGCACATATGGGGAACAACGGAAAACGACAGTATTTTACAAGTTATTATAATTTAGATATGATAATTTCAATAGGATTTAGAGCAAATTCAAAACCAGCTATAAAA